>CALRRX020000487.1:0-3287 GCA_943370675.1 Reyranella massiliensis 521
GTCAAAACACATTTTCACAAAAAAGGAGCTCTTGGGGCAGCCCGAACCAACAATCCTGAGCGGGCATCAAGCAGTACCCAATTTTACATCGTGCAAGGCCGAGTGATGAACGACAGCCTACTCAACCACAATGAAAACCGAATCAACCAGTTTCTTGCCAGCCACTACGCAGTCAATGATCCTGAAAACAAGCCACTTCTTGATTCGCTAGAAGCAGCGCGACTTTCAAAGGATAGTGTATTGGTCAAAGATCTTTCGACCAAATGGGCAACTAAATCTAAGGAGTATAGCAAGTTTGAAAGGTATCAATTACCTGAAGCCCATCGGGAGGTGTATAAACGTATCGGAGGATCACCTCATTTGGATCAAAACTACACTGTATTTGGAGAGGTAATCAGTGGATTGGAAATCATTGATGCTCTCGCCACTGTACCGACCAACCAAAGAGATCGACCAACTGTAGAAGTGAGAATTCTCAGTATGAAAATTTTACCCTGAGCGATATGAAAAGTTTCCTAATCGGTAGATTCAAAAGTATTGGGTACGCATTCAAGGGATTTTTCTTTCTGATCAAAACTGAGCATGCGATCATCTCTCAGTTGATCATTGCAGGAATATTTACTGGGATGGGGGTTTATTTTGGGATCAGTAGAGAAGAGTGGATTTGGCAAATTCTGGCAATTGGAATGGTGCTCAGTGCCGAAAGTCTGAATACGGCTATCGAGAAAGTTTGTGATTTTATCCATCCCGAATACCATCAAAAAATCGGGATAATCAAAGACGTTGCCTCAGGTGCAGTGACTTTTGCGGCACTGACTGCGCTCACCGTCGGAGGTTTAATATATTTCCCTTATTTCATCAAATGAGAAATTAAAAAAGGGGATAAACCAAATTATATATCTTATTATTGGACCATAGAGTTTTTTAACAGAATTAAAATTTGATAATTTTTATCATTTATAATTTTTATTTTGATTTTTTCTCAAAATACCCAACCCCAAGGAAGAGACCCCGTTAGTATGCTTAGGTTTAAAAAACTTAACTAACTACACAAAAACATGCACAAGAACAGTCAATCCATTACCAAAAAGCTTTTCATTTTGGGGATTAGTATCGGTTCATTTTTACTTTCATCCCCAAGTGAAGCAGGTATTACTGCTTCCAAGACACAAAGCAGCCCTGTCAATTCTGAATTCAAAGAAGAGATCGAGGTGAAAATTGAAGGTTTTAAATCCCAGCCCTCTATCATTTTGGTCAACAAAAACCTAGAAGTAGTCGCGGAATTTTATGGCAGCACTGAAAAGCTAAAGCAGCAATTCGGAGCTACTTTCGACCAAGCTTCTCTTTTGGCAGGAGATCAGACACAGCGAATTTACCTGATTACCAAATAAGGACTGATTAAAAAATGAACACAAAGCAGGGGGCAACTCCTGCTTTTTTATTTGGTGGCTAATGTTGTAATCGGCCTTTCCAATATTTCAACCATTTCTGTCCTTACTTCCGCAAATAACTTGCGAATACGACAAGTCTCCTCATCCTCACATTCTGCGCAGGACTCATAAAATCGTTCAGAAATACATGGAATCAGTGCAATCGGGCCATCCATTGCACGCATTACTTGGGCGATGCTGATTTGAGAAGGATCCTTGGCCAAGGCGTAGCCTCCATCTGCTCCCCGGATACTTTTTACCAATTGGTGGGACTTCAAATCGCGGAGAATATTTTCCAAAAACTTATAGGGAATGTGTTCCTTCTCTGCAATGGCTTTAGCTGAAATCGGAAGCAGCTCAGGATGATCTTGAAGAAAAAGAATCGTTTTAATTGCGTATTTGGCTTTTTTTGAAAGCATCAGTTGGATTTTTTTTCGTTTCCGAAAGTACAAAAAAGAAACCGGATGAGGGGTTTTCTGGACCAACTTCATCACCATGAATCGCTCCAATTCCAAAAAATTTTCAAAAAAAATCCTTCGACTGTTGCAATAAAATATTCGCATCTTACCTTTGCCTATAATTTCTATCATTTTTATAGGAATTATAGATTTTATATGATTTTACAAACCTATTAAGATGAACAAAAACCTACTATCCATCCTATTATTACTTTTCTTTAGTTATTATCAGGTATCGGCCCAAACCACGTTAAAAGGAAAAGTCTTAGACAGCCAAAATTCCCCCTTATTTGGCGCAACTGTAGTGATCAAAGAATCCAACACCTACACATTGACGGATGAAAATGGCGCATTCTCTCTGGAGAATCTCAAAAGTTTTCCTATAACAGTACAAATCAATTTTGTAGGCTACAAAGAAGTTCAAATCACACTGGATTCCCCAACAGAACAGCTCCTTGAAATAAAGCTAGAAGACGACCTTGAACTTTCAGAAGTATTGATTACTGCCCGCCGCAGGTCTGAAGAAGTACAAAAAGTACCCATTCCAATTTCGGTAGTGGGAGGCCCAAGGATAGAAGAATCAGGCTCATTTAATGTCAACCGAGTCAAAGAACTGGTCCCTACAGTTCAGCTTTACTCCTCCAATCCACGAAATACCACGCTAAACATTAGAGGTTTAGGATCAACCTTTGGATTAACCAATGACGGAATTGATCCAGGAGTCGGTTTTTATGTGGACGGGGTTTACTACGCAAGACCTGCAGCTACTTCCTTGGACTTTATTGACATCGAACAAATTGAAGTCTTGAGAGGACCGCAGGGAACCCTGTTTGGGAAAAATACCACCGCCGGTGCATTCAATATCACGACTAGACTCCCGAGCTACACCCCAGCTGGAACAGTGGAATTGAGCTATGGAAACTATGGTTTCATTCAAGCTAAGACGTCCATTACAGGCCCTTTATATAAAAATCTAGCAGCAAGGGTATCCTTTTCTGGCACACAGCGAAACGGGTTGATAGAAAACGTTTCGACAGGAAAAAGCATTAATGACCTGAATAATTTTGGGCTTAGGGGACAGTTGCTCTTCAATCCATCTAGCAAAGTGGAAGTTATCCTGGCAGCAGATGCCACTTCTCAGCGCCCTGATGGCTATGCACAGGTAGTAGCAGGTGTAGTAGAAACCAAAAGGGCACCGTATCGACGATTCGAGCAAATTATTAAAGACCTCAATTACCAACTGCCTACTAGAAACGCTTTTGACCGTATTGTGGATCATGATACGCCTTGGAGATCCAACAATGATTTGGGAGGAATCTCTTTGAACACTGACGTGCAACTTGGTGAAGGCACCCTAACCTCGACCACAGCTTGGAGGTATTGGAACTGGGGCCCGTCT
>CALRRX020000488.1:0-3286 GCA_943370675.1 Reyranella massiliensis 521
TCCGACATCTGACTTCCCTCAATTTCCAATTCGAATCGTAAACTGGTTCCCCTCTCCTGGCTTACCTTGGTAGCGGTTCATCATCTGCTTCATGCTTTCCTCCTGTACAGACTGAAATTCTGCCTGGGTCACTTCTTTACCTCTTTTAGGCCGAATGATGGCCACTGGATCAGCGGAAGGATTGAGTTCGATTTTCTCGCAAATCAGAGTTCTGCCTGAGTTTTGAATCTCTAGGATAAGTCCCGGAAGGCCAAAGAAATTTTCTGGTCCATGAGGCACGGGGATATCCGGAGTAAACCAAGCCACGACTTGAATCGTGTCCTTTACTTTTTCCATCTCAGTCATTCCGGTAGAAAATCGCTGGGAATCGATAATTCTGGAATAGGTCGCTTTTTGTGCGTTGTAATTGCCGATTTTTTTGGTCTCGCCGGTAAGTTCCCACTCGGCAGACTTAAGAGCGTCTTTGACGAGAAATTCTTTGCCCATCACATCCTGCTCCTGCTCGTAGGTCTGCTCCGCAATGTTTTTATAGAGAATCCGGTCCTGACTTCCGGAATTGATCACCATGGTCATCCCTCCGGACGAGGCCGTGGCAGGTCCGCCACCAAGGCTTTCTACTTGCTTCCAATTTGACTCGATAGCGGTGAAGGAAAGGACATATTCGCGCTCCATTTGCTTTTTGAGTTGAGCTTGGATTTCTGCCATCTGCTCAGGAGCCATTTTGGTAGAGTCCATTTGCAGCTTGATTTGAGAGGAAGACTTATAATAAGCCCTACCGGAAATCCCCTGTGCACTAGAAAGCTGTGTACTAATGCCCAAAAGGAGGATGATTGACGAAAGAATGGAAATGAATCGCATGGGTGAGGTGTGTTTTATTTTTTACAAATGAAATTAAGCCAAATCAAACACCGAGTTAAGCACTGTTAACGTGTGTTAACTCAGGTTTTTTAGCCTTTTTTATCCGGCTAATTTAGCGGTATGAACAAACTGAAATTCAAGCAAATCGGAATATTGATCGGAGTGACGCTACTTTTTGCGATTGTCATGCAGGCTTGGCGTTTGGTTTCGCAGTTTGAGGTAATCCAAGATCGGCTTGTGGCAGACGTGCAGCAAAGCTTAGATAATGCGGTGGAAAACTACTATGCCGAGCTTGCCAAATCAGATGTCATTGCCTTGACGGATAATTTTGTCAGCTATCCAGATATGCTTCAGCGAGTGGATTCGTCCTCCACTAAGATTCAACAGGATTCGATGTTTGTTTTTTTGGGGGAGAAAAGCGGGGATTCCCTCACTGCTGCTAATACAGAATTTTTCACAAGAGTAGGTAGGAGCAATCTGCTCAAGCAACACTTGTTTAAAACTGATTCGGTTCAAAAAAGCACAGTTAAAGAATTGAAGATCAATAATCAGATAGATAGTCTACAGTTTGTCGACGTGGATGAAATCAATCAAATCCGGGTTTTCCGTGGAAAAGAAGCGGCAGACAGCATCAATAATCTTGAAATATTCACGAGTAAGATCATCATTTCACTGATCAGAGACACCCTCGATTTTTCGAAGATGGATTCCCTCTTAGTCTCCGAGCTCGATCGAAATGGGATCAATGTGAATTACAAATTGAATTTCACAGGAAAAAATCCAATCGATAAAGACACGTTAACACTGGCTAAAAAAGGGAATTTTCCATTCCAAATCGTGTCGAGATCCACCTTTTTGCCTCCGGGAAAAATCCTGGAAATGTATTTTGAAAACACCGCCCTGACCATCCTGAAGCGTGGATTGGTTGAACTCCTCACCTCTTTGGCCTTTCTCGCCATCATTGCATTTGCCTTCTATTACCTCTACCAAACGATCAAAAACCAAAAGGAGATCGCCGAGATAAAGCAGGATCTGATCGCTAACATCACCCACGAATTCAAAACTCCCATCGCTACGACCCTCTCCGCCATTGAAGGAATCCAACAGTTCAACCCAGAAAACGACCTTCAGAAAACCGACCGCTACTTGGGCATTTCCAAAACCCAAATGCTCAAACTGAACCAAATGGTGGAAAAACTGCTGGAAACGGCCACACTCGATTCGGATCAGTTGGTGATGAAAAAGGAGCAAATAGAGCCGGAAGCGCTTTTGCGACAACTAGTCCAGAAATTCCAGACCTTGGCTCCGGAGAAGGACATCGAGCTGATTTTGCCAGCAAGTTCAAATCCCATTTTCGCTGATCCTTTCCACTTCGAAAATGTCCTTTCCAACCTATTGGACAATGCCATCAAGTACGGAGGTGCACAAATACGTATTACTCTAGACCAAAACGGAATGCACAAAATCCGAATTCACGACAATGGGGGAAACATCCCTCAGGAGCAAAAAGAGCGGGTATTTGAGCAATTTTACCGCATTCCAAAAGGGAATGTTCACGACGTGAAGGGCTTCGGAATCGGCTTATACTACGTGAAAAAGATTCTAGAAAAGCACGAAGGAAAAATCGAACTGGAAACAGGAAAGAATTCTACCACCTTTATCACTTACTGGCCATGAGCAAAATCAATGTACTGCTGGCCGAAGACGAGCTGGCGCTAGGCACGATCATTCAGGAAAGCTTGGAGAGCAGGGATTTCAAAGTACGTCTTTGTCCCAACGGGCAGAAAGCTTGGGAAAGCTATCAAGCTCAAAAACCTGATATCCTAGTCCTAGACGTAATGATGCCGAAAAAAGACGGATTTACTCTGGCTGCCGAAATCCGCAAAATCGACCCCCATACTCCGATCATCTTCCTGACTTCCAAGAGTCAGACCGAAGATGTGGTCAAAGGATTTGGGCTCGGGGCTAATGACTACGTGCGAAAGCCCTTCAGCATGGAAGAGTTGATCGTACGAATCAAAGCTCAATTGGATCGCCTGCGAACCCGGCAAACTCAAAGCGACTGGATTGCGGTAGGCAAGTACGCGTTTCATCCCATTCGCCAACTGCTGAAATTTGGAGAAAACGAGCATCCGCTTACTTCCCGAGAATCCCAACTGCTCCAGATGCTTCTCGAAAATGCCAACGACATCACCGATCGCACGCTGATTTTGAATCAAATCTGGGGTTCGGATGACTTTTTCAATGCCCGCAGCATGGATGTCTTTATCACCAAGCTCCGCAAAAAGCTCCAGGACGATCCCCAAATACAGATTCTGAATGTACGGGGGTATGGGTTTAAGTTGGTGTGTTGAGAAATCAACTTTTCCAAAGTTCGAAACTTTGGAAAAGTTGTTCCACCACCTTTAGATGATAAAAAAACTTATCA
>CALRRX020000489.1:0-3286 GCA_943370675.1 Reyranella massiliensis 521
TATTGCCAATAAGAAAGAGCTTTTTGACAATGTAATCCCTGCTTCCAACTCAATTCTGGCTCGAGCATTCCATCGGCTTTCCCTTTTCACCTATGAAGAAACCTATGCTCAAATCGCTCAAAAAATGCTGGGTGGTATGAAGGAACTGGTGCTCAAGGAGCCCGGTTTTCTCTGCAATTGGGCCAATTTCTACCTAGAAAGCATCGTGCCTACGGCTGAAATCGCCATTGTCGGAAATGGAGCAAAAGAGAAAGCGATGGAATTGCAGCTAGGATTTTCTCCCTATCTGGTTTTGGCATGGTCTGAAACTCCGACAGAAAACGTCCCGATTCTTCTGGGAAAAACCGCCGATCCGACGGGAAATGCCTTAATTTACGTTTGCTTTGATCGGGCTTGCCGAAGGCCGGTAAGTACTGTTGCCGAAGCATTGGCTCAACTCTCTTATTTATCCTGACTTAGTGGAATCTCTGTTTGCGGACCATGATTTTTTGGAGAAATCCAGCGGAAATAATTTCGCGGACATCATCCTGCCTGTGCCGATTCCGCGGATGTTTACCTACAAGATCCCCAAAAATCTCCAGCCTCAAATTCAGATTGGGCTCAGAGTCATCGTGCAGTTTGGGAAGAAAAAGGTCCTCACTGGCATCATTGGCAAAGTGCACAACAAGCCCCCTCAGGCCTACGAAGCCAAGCCGATTTTGGATATTTTGGACGAGCAGCCCAGTGTCAATCCCCTTCAAATTCGATTTTGGGTGTGGATGGCAGAGTACTATTTCTGCCATATCGGAGAGGTGATGCATGCCGCTTTACCGGCAGGTTTGAGACTTTCCTCCGAAAGCAAAATCCAGCTCAATCCCAATTTTGATGCGGAAACTAGCAAGTATCCGCTCGATGTGCGGGAAGAGAAAATCCTGGAAGCGCTGGAGAAGAAGGACGAACTGAGTTACGAAGATTGCGAGCAGATTTTGGGAGTGAAGACCATTCACCCCATTTTAAAAAGCCTGGTGGCCAAGGAAGCCATTCTGATTTTTGAACGAATACAGGAAAAATTTACGCCCAAGGTAGAGACTCGCGTAAGGCTTCATCCAGATATAGTTTCCAGCAAATCGGCTTTAGAGTCAGTCTTTGAGGCTGTTCAGGGCAAGCCAAAACAAGAATCCATCCTGCTTAAATTCCTTCGGGATGTCCCCGTATTCCAGCGCCCGCAACTCAATGAAAAAGGCGTGGACAAAGCCACACTTCTAGAGGAAGGCGACTCTGAAAGCTCACTCAAGACCCTGATTAAAAACGGCGTCTTCGAGACCTTCAAGCATGTAGTCAATCGTATCGAAGAAAAGGCGCCAGAGCGGGAAGCCTCTGAGCTTTCGTCCACCCAACAGGCGGCTTTCGATGAAATCAAAACTCATTTTGAGACGAAGCAATCTGTCCTGCTTCACGGAGTGACGGGCTC
This sequence comes from Reyranella massiliensis 521, assembly GCA_943370675.1. Classification (GTDB taxonomy): domain Bacteria; phylum Bacteroidota; class Bacteroidia; order Cytophagales; family Cyclobacteriaceae; genus Algoriphagus. The sequence goes on from CALRRX020000489.1 coordinate 1,451, forward strand.
GGGTAAGACCGAGATCTACATCAAACTGATCCAGGAAGTTCTTGAAAGCGGTTCGCAGGTGCTTTTGCTTTTACCCGAAATCGCCTTGACCACACAGATCGTCGGAAGACTAAAGCAAGTGTTTGGCTCGCAGATGGGTGTGTACCATTCCAAATATTCCGACAACGAGCGCGTGGAGGTTTGGAATGGCGTGCTTAGCGGTAGATTTTCCTTTGTAGTGGGCGTACGCTCCTCGATTTTCCTGCCTTTCGACAGTTTGGGTTTGGTGATCGTGGATGAAGAGCACGAACCCAGCTTCAAGCAGTTTGATCCCGCTCCTCGCTTTCACGCACGTGATGCGGCGATCATGTTGGCTTACTTTCATCAAGCACGAACACTTTTGGGTTCGGCCACTCCTTCTTTTGAATCCTACTTCAATGCCACTCAAGGCAAATACGGCTACGTGGAGATCTCCCATCGCTTTGGAGATGCCCGATTGCCTGAGTATCATTTGGCAAATATTCCCTCAGACCGCAAAAAGAACCTGCTCAAGTTGGATTCCACTCGAATGCTCCGAGAGAAAATCCAGCAGGCGCTTGAAAACCAACAGCAAGTCATCATTTTCCAGAACCGACGCGGCTACTCACCTTATGTTCAATGCGAGGATTGTAGCTGGACGGGTCAGTGTGTGCAGTGTGATGTGAGTCTGACCTACCATCAGTTTGCAGAGGAATTGCGCTGCCATTACTGTGGCTACAAGGAAAAAATCCCCCAAGCATGTCCCGCCTGCGGAAGTTCCCAACTTACCACCCAGGGTATGGGTACCGAGCGGATCGAGGAGTCCTTGAGTTTACTTTTTCCTGAAGCGAGGATGGGTCGTATGGATTTGGATACCACGCGAAATAAGTATGGCTATCAGCGACTTTTGGATGAGTTTGCGGCAGGGCAGATCGATATTTTGGTGGGTACACAGATGATTACCAAAGGACTCGATTTTGGGAAAGTGACGGTGGTCGGGATTTGGGATGGAGACCGGATTTTAAATTTTCCGGATTTCCGAGCAGGGGAAAGGGCCTACCAACAGATCACCCAAGTGGCCGGACGTGCGGGGCGAAGAGACATTCAAGGCCAAGTCGTGATCCAAACGCGTGACCCTGAAAAAGACATTTATGAGAAAGTGATGAAGGGAGATTATTTCGAGTTTTTCCGACAGGAAATGATCGACCGGAAAAAGTACTACTATCCACCCTTTGTGAAGCTGGTGAAAATCGTCACCCGACATGCAGACGCCAAAGTTGCCTACAAAGCTGCCCATGCACTTCATCTTCAGATGGCGAATATTGCTGTGAAAAAGATCGTCCTAGGACCGGAAAAAGGGATCATCGCCCGAATCAAAAACCAATATCAGTTTGAATCCCTGATCAAGCTGGATAAGCAGGGAAATACCCAAGCGGTGTTCAAAGAAAGTCTGGCAAAAATCATAGAGGAGCTTCAGGCTGTCCCTGAGTTCAGATCCGTCCGTTGGATGGTGGATGTAGATCCGAGTTAATTTTTTCTTTAGCTGTAGCGTATCTTTAGGACGATCCGTTTTACCCTTGACTTAGGAAAAAAAGAGGTAAATCCTGAACCTTGGCCATTAGGTCTTTTTCTCGAAGTCAAAAGTGAATATTCAATTCCGAACAATACCCCTTAGCGTTGACCCTATCTGACGAAGAGTTGATCGACGGTTGCAAACGCCGGTCAAGGAAGCACGAAGAGTTTTTTTTCAAAAAATACTATGGCTATGTCATGGGGATCAGTCTGTCCTATGCCAAAAACCGAGATTTGGCCCAGGAAATTACCCATGATGCCTTTCTG
>CALRRX020000490.1:0-3280 GCA_943370675.1 Reyranella massiliensis 521
ATCACTTTGAGCACCACGATTCTCCGGGTACTCCTTGGTGGAGACTGTGGCGTGTGAAAGAAGGACGAACGGCCTAAAATCACGTATCAACCAAAAAAATTTGTAAAAAAGTCAAACAAAAGGCTCCTATTAGGATTTAGCCTTCAAACCAACTATTCATGAGGTCAGTCCTATTTCTTTTCGCCTTTACGCTGATGGGTTTCGCAGCTGTTGCTCAGGGGATTATCAGGGGTAAAAGCACCAATCCAGTCAACAACCAGCCAGTAGGTTTTGCCAATGTGCTCATTTTGGGTACAGAACTGGGAGCTATTTCAGACGAAAATGGCAACTACGAGATCCAAAATGTTCCCCCCGGTTTGTACAACGTCAGGGCGAGTTTTGTAGGATTTAAATCATCCACCGTTTTTGAGGTTCAAGTAACCTTGGCTAGGCCGGTACAATTGGATTTCAACTTGTCGGAAGATGCGGCTGAGCTCTCAGAGGTGGTCGTGAGCAGTGAGTTTACCCGTTCTGAAGAAACACCGCTTTCTGTTAGAAAATTGAATACCAATGAAATTGAACGCTATCCTGGAGGAAACAGGGACATCTCTAGGGTGATTCAGGCGCTTCCTGGAGTGGCCAGTACGCCAAGTTTTCGAAATGACATTCTCATTCGTGGTGGAGCGCCAAATGAAAACAGATTCTATGTGGATGAAATTGAGGTGCCTGTCATCAATCACTTTGCTACCCAAGGATCATCCGGAGGACCTGTCGGGATTCTTAATGTGAACCTGATCAAAAATGTGGATTTGATTGCCGGCGGTTTCCCAGCCAATCGAATGAATGCGTTGAGTTCCTTCTTTGAAATTTCCCTGAAAGAAGGTCGTCGCGATAAAATGTTCACCCAGCTTACTGTGGGAGCTTCTGAGTTGACGCTTTCCAATGAAGGTCCACTCACTCCGAAAACAACCTATATCCTTTCTGCTAGGAGATCCTATTTGCAAGGACTTTTTAGAGTTTTGGGATTGCCCTTCTTGCCTACTTTCAACGATTTTCAGTTTAAGACTACTACCAAAATCAATGAAAAGACAGAACTCACTTTGTTAGGTATAGGAGCTATAGATCAGTTTGCGCTTAATTTTGACATCCCAGAAGATGAGACCCAAGAGGAAATCGAGGAGCGGAAATACTTGCTCAATGTACTTCCGATCCAGTCTCAATGGAACTATGCCACAGGAGCTAAGCTAAAGCGATTTCGGGAAAACGGTTTTTGGACCTTCGTGCTTAGCCGAAACATGCTCAACAATGAGTCATTTAAATACGCCAACAACGACCAAAGCTCTGAGCAAAATCTGCTTTTCAATTACAAGTCACAAGAATCTGAAAATAAGTTCAGGGCAGAAAACAGCATTTTCGGAAAGGGTTATACCCTCAAGTATGGCGTGAGCTATGAATATTCCAGATACCTGATTGATAATTTTGATCGAGCGACTCTTTCAACCACCGGAGGTGTGATTGATGTCTCATCCGTGACCAATTTCAATACCTATGGTGCGTTTGTTTCAGGTACTCGAAATTTCAATTCAGATCGCTTGTTGCTTAGCGGTGGTGTAAGAGTGGACGGTTCTGATTTTGGCAAGACGGCTTCGAATCCTTTGAATCAGTTTAGCCCCAGATTCTCGATATCTTATCAATTAAAGCCGAATTTATTCGCAACTGCCAATGCTGGTATTTATTACCAGCGTCCTTCTTACACCATCTTGGGTTTCCAAAACAATGAAGGTGCGTTTGTTAATCAAGACAATGATGTCCGATTTATCAGAAATGCACAACTGATCGGTGGGATCGAATTCTTAGTTCCAGAGAAGTCTCGCAGGTTCACGGCTGAGGTCTTTTATAAAAAATACAGCAATTACCCGAGCTCGGTCAGAAATGGGATTTCTCTTGCCAATCTTGGAGCTGACTTTGGAGTCATCGGAAACGAGGCTGTGCAGTCCAATTCCGAAGGACGCGCCTATGGTGTAGAGTTCCTTGCCCAACAGCGCTTGCTGAAAAACTTCTATGGAATTGCCTCCCTTACCCTAGTCCGCAGCGAATTCACCAATCCAAATACGGACGGCTTCATCCCATCTTCTTGGGACAATCGTTTCATTGTGAGTTTGACAGCAGGTAAGCGTTTTGGTAAAAACTGGGAAGTCGGAGCCAGATGGAGATTCTTAGGAGGTACTCCTTATACTCCAAATGACCTTGCCGCTTCTTCTTTAATTCAAAATTGGGACTTGAGAAATTCTGCCATTCTGGATTTCAATCGGATCAATGGCGTTCGATTGGCGTCCTTCCACCAGTTGGATTTGAGAGTGGATAAAAAGTATTACTTCCAAAAGTGGAACCTCAACTGGTACTTCGACATTCAAAATGCTTACAACTTCCAAGCAGAACAACCTCCTTTGCTGATTGCCACCCGTAATGCGCAAGGAAATATCCCTGTTGATCCTAACGATCCGAGTCGATATCTGCTTAGGCAGCTCTCTAATCCTGCGGGAACCTTGCTTCCTACAGTAGGGATCATTGTAGAATTCTAAGATTTCTTTCCCAAATATTCCAAAAGCCGGACGATTCGTTCGGCTTTTTGCTCTTCTGTAGTAGCCGAATAGATGGTTTCCAACCATCTCGTTTGTTCCTCAGATGCCAACCTGAGATAGAGCTCAAGCTTGCCGGGATCATCGAGTAGGCAATCTCTCAATTCTTCTGTCAGTTGGGTAGGTATTCCATTTCGAAATAGCTGAAGGTTTACCTTTTCACCTTCTTCCTTCTTGATCTGAGTGCGAATTTCTTTGGAAATGGGTAAAAACAAGAAACCATCTCCCATGGGCATGAGGGTTTTTTCCTCGAATTTAAAGCTGTCCACACTTCCCGAAACTTTCAGCATGCCAAAGTGTGTCTTTGCCCCAAGCTGAGAAATAGGCAGTCTGACAAAAGTCCAGCCTCCCTTTCCGGAGAATTTTTCTAAAAAGAACTCGCCTTCGATCAGTTTTTCCATAAAAAAAGCCGTCCAACAGAACGGCTTAAAGGTATTGATTTTCTAGAAGTTAGTTTAATCTCCAACGTACGTTAAGGCCAAAGCCTGCGCTGAATTCAGTGACTTCCACCAGGAAGAGGTAAGGCCTAAAATCCAAGCCTACTGTGATTGGTACTTCCGAAAAAGCATATTCGGCTCCGACCTCGCCCGCGCCACCAAATCTGAAATCTTCAGAAAGGTAAATGGACGGACCAAAACCAGCATACCATTTAAAATCAGTAT
>CALRRX020000491.1:0-3279 GCA_943370675.1 Reyranella massiliensis 521
AGCAATCAAGGCTGCCTCAGGATTATCTGCCAACCTAGCCCGCTCAAAAGTATAGGACAATTCATCTGATCCAATGGTCTCAGGCATGCGCTGAGGCTGAGATCGATATACCTTTTCCTGTGTCCAAATCTCCAATTCGTACTCCAAACCTGGACGAGGTGCACGAAATTCACTCAGCTCATAGGCCCCAGGTTTCGTCTCCTGATATTCCCATGAAGCTCCGATCTCCTTGCAATGAAGCAAAACACGAGCTCCTTCAACAGGTCGTGGAAGATCATTTAGGGTAAAAATCTTTCTCTCCTCATCTGCAATAAATGGCTTCCGAGCATTGGAGGTGGTCTGCGAAAGGTAGACAAACTGAGTCTCTGCCAAATCGGTCAAGGCACCCGACACAATCAGCCGCTCCCGATCCAATCGATCCAGTTTGAAATCGATCTTTTCCACACAGGAATTAAACAAGGCCAACGTGAGCCAAAGCAAGTGAATTCGAAGCCTAGTCATTTGCACCTCCCCACTGAATGCTATACGTAATAGATGGAAAAATTGAACCTAAAATCGCCAGTCGATACGGCCTCAACTGCTGAGAATCCCCATCTCGCTGCCAAAAGACCGAGTAGGCATTTTTCCTTCCAAGCAAATTGTAAATGCTGAAATTGAGTGAATCTCCCTTTTTTGAAAACACTTTTTCTACAGTAAACGAGACATCCATACGGAAATAATCCGGGATTCGGTACTGATTTCGGGCGCTATAATCTGGGACGATCAACCCACCATTAAGGATGTAGCTGGCATTGACCGCACTCACTGGTCTACCGGTCGAGTAGTTGGCAGATAGATTGAATAAACCACGAGGGTAAATTTTCCGACTCAGGATAAAGTTGACTTCATGAGGCTTGTCAAAATTGGAAGGAAACCACTCATTGACGTTGATCTGCTCCTGCTCAAATGGACTCAAGGATCGAAACAAGGACCGAGAGTAAGTGTAGGCTAACCATCCCGTCAACACCCCCAGATTTTTTTTGATCATAAATTCGGCCCCATAAGCCTTTCCTTCGCCAAGCACCAATTCAGTTTCCAAATGAGGATTGAGGAAAATATCTGCAAAATCCCGGTATTCCACCTGATTTTGGCTGGCTCGGTAAAAGCCGTCGACAGAATACTCCCAACGATTATCCGTGGAGTTTTTGAAAATCCCGAAGGAAAAACTGTCGGATCGCTGAGGTGGAATATACCTCGTGCTTAGTTGCCACAAGTCGATCGGCGTCGGGCCAAAGGTATTGGAAACAGACTGGACATACTGGTAAAGTCGTGCGTAGCTAAGCTTCAGCGAAAGATTGGTAGTTATATTTTGCCGCAAGGAAACCCTCGGCTCCCAACCTGAGTAAGAAGCCACTTTTCCAGATTCGACTACCTCCTGACCAAGTTGATTAGCTGGAATGAGTGGTGCATTAGGGCGGTATTGAAAGACAGAGTCAGGACCAAGTTGGGTAAAGCTAGAATACCGGATACCGGCACTCAAGCCCGTGGTAGGACTCAATTCCTGCTCAAGGGAAAGAAAAGCCGAAAACTCCACCCCTCTTTCTTTGCCTATTTGCTCAGCCTGGACTCCAGATTCAGGACCATAAGGCAACAATCTTTCGGGCTTTCCTTGGTAATTAAGTGCTTCTATTCCGCCCGTAAGCGCCAATTGGTCTTTGGCCCAAGTGGCAGAAACTTTACCCTGCTGATACCGCATGCCATTTTGAACTTGGGCTGCTTCTACACCTTCAGGATCAATAAAGGCATTGGAAAAATCACCATCAGCAGCAAGAACACTTACCGAAAGATGCTCTCCCAAAATCCCTCTGTACCTCAGCGAACTCACACGATTGCTCCAATCGTAACCAAACTGATCCGAAAACTGAAAGCGATCTCCAGTCATCAGCGTATTGGCTTCCAAGGTGTGACCCTGAGCCAACTTCCAGTTCAATGCTAAATAGACGTCATAAAAATTCAGTCGGCTCTGCTGTAGGTCAAGATCCTGGGTTTGATTGAGTAGCCAATTGACATTGGAGATTCTGCCGCCTGCGATCAAGCTGACTTTATCAGTGGCAATCGGGCCTTCGATTAGAAACTTGCCATTGGAAGTCCCTAGGCCAACTTGACCTTTCCAAGAATTCATATCACCGGAACGCATCAGGATATTCAATGCCGAACCTGCCCTTCCTCCAAAATTAGCGGGTAGATTTCCTTTATAAAGGGTGAAGTTTTCGGTCACGTCGGTGTTGAAACCGGACAAAAAGCCCAAGGCATGATTGGAACTTAAGACCACTGCCTCGTTCATCAGGATGAGGTTTTGGTCTGTTTTTGCACCGCGAACATTGATCCCGGAAGTACCTTCCCCTACGGAAGACACTCCTGGAAGGAGTTGAAGCCCTTTGAAAATATCTGCTTCTCCCATAAATGCCGGGATAGATCTTAGCTCCCGAGTGGTCAATTTGGTGACACCAGTGATCGCGTTACGGACATTTCGATCTGGGTCCTCGGATACGACTACCACTCCATCCAACTCGAAACTTTTGACTGTCATCTCCAAATTGATCACCCCATTGTCATACAGCTCCACTTGAGTAAACACGGGGATATAAGATACATGTCGAAAGGTAACCCTATGTAACCCCGGCTCAAGAGTGAGGTAGTAGAAACCATACTTATCTGTGACTGCTCCGGTAAAAGCCCCATTCACATGAAGTCCAACCCCTTGAAGTGGCTCATTAGCTTCAGCAGTGAGGATTTTGCCAGTAAGGACGTAGGATTTAGGGTGTTGATTTTCAGCTTTTCCAAATCGAAAGGTCAAGGAATCAGTTTGGCTGTAAGCAGCAGCGATTCCGAAGAAAAAGAAAAGAAAAATCTGGAATGAAAATTTTGACATGAGACTTCGAAGAAACCTGTTTTTTTCAAATAATTGCAGGAAAATTACATAAACCAATCCCCATTGGGCTCCGTTTTTCATTGCAAATGTGATGACAAATGAAAAAGATTCTTTTCCTGTTATTTATCGCGCTTCCCCTGTTGACGGCCTGCAAAGAAGAAGAAAAGCCTGATGAGGAAGCCTTTATCTTTGGTCAGTGGAATCTGCTATGTGAAGGTAATTGTATTCAGATTTACAAGGTGGAGGGGGGCAAACTCTACGAAGACAACATGCGAAGCTTTCGTGAGGCACCTGTTATTGTCTACAAGACTTCCCCTATGGATGCGAAGTACGGAGCATTGGCCCAAGAGCTTGAAAATTCATTCCCA
>CALRRX020000492.1:0-3268 GCA_943370675.1 Reyranella massiliensis 521
TGTTTGGCAAATGCATCACCTGCCGAACCTGGACCTGCACCGCTACCCCCAGTGAATGCGCCTCCATGGATCCACACCATCACGGGTAGTTTAGAATCTTTAGTAGCTGCGGCTGGAGTCCATACATTTAGAAAAAGGCAATCCTCAGAGGTCACTGCTTGAGAACCTGGCCAAGTTCGCTGTGGGCAATCTGCACAATATTTTGTGGCGTCCCGTTCTTCCTGCCAGGGTGTGACTGGCTGAGGCGGTCTCCAGCGGGATTCTCCGACAGGTGGTGCGGCAAATGGGATTCCTTTGAAACTGGAAACATCGTCTTCGGTGGCTCCCCGGACAGGCCCGGATTTGGTTTGGATTACCGGGGATTGTCCGTAGCTACTTAAAGCAACGAGGATCAAAAGGGGAAAGAGGAAATTATTTTTCATTTTAGGTTTAGTGTTTAATAAAGTTGGAGTGTGATTTAGATCAGTTGCCATTTTTAATTTTCTCGAGCCAGTTTTTCACTTCTTTGTTCACCTGAATCTCTTTTTCCCCTTCCATGACAAAAAGGACCCCGTCTCGTTCTATTCCTCCTTTGGTGGAATATCCTTCGAGGATGGTGCTGTTGGGACAGAGTTCCTTTACCGTTTCAAAACTGCTTCCGATTCCATAGCCGGCATTGGTATTAAATGGGATGATAGTTTTTCCGCTCAGATCATACTGATTGAGAAAGCTTTTCATGGGTGGAGGCAGTTGCATACCCCAGGTGGGAAAGCCCACGAATATGATCCCGTAGGATGCTATATCCGGGATTTTCGTTTTGAGCTGAGGCAAATACCCGCTTTCATTTTCCCTCACTACTTGATCGACAATAGCCCGGTAATTTTCTGGATAGGGAGTTTCAAGTTCCAACTCAACCAAATCTCCACCTACTTCCCGATGAATCATTTCCGCTACCTCCTTAGTGTTTTTGGTTCGGGAAAGGTACACGATGAGAATTTTATCAGATTCCTCCTGAGTTTTTTCCACGCTCACCTCTGGCTTGGTTTGGCAGGAACGAAGTAGGGAGGTAAAGAGAAAAATGCTCAGGAGGAAGGATTTCATCGTGGATTTGGGATGTTTTATAGGGTTACTTTTCCAGCTGATGTGTATCCCTAACGCTACTAAAGGTCAAGGCCAGCATTTTCCAAGCAGCTCCTTCTTTTTGATACACTTCCGTCACGGTAAACTCAGTCACCACATCGCTACCTCGGACATTGGCGGTCAGGGTAATTCTGTTCCAGACGATGGCTGTATTTCCAACGATCTCGATCGCAGTATCCTTCACATCTGCTTTTTTGTACCAGATACTTCCGGTTTCGATGATTTCGAGTTCGCGGGCTGTAGTCCAAGTGCCGCTCATGTGGACGAATTTGGCCTGTGGATGAAACAGAGGCGTGAGTTTGGCGATGTCCTTGTCTGCCATCCACTGCCACTTATCCATGGAGAGCTTTTTGACTTCCTCCTCCGTGGTAGATTGTCCAAATGAAAAACTGGCGTTTAGAAGTAACAGAGTAAATAAAAAGAGGTACTTTTTCATGGTAAAATTGATTTTATTGATTGTGTTGAGATTTAGTTATTCAAACCTTTTTCCTTCAGCCAATCTTCCATCAGCTGAGCAATTTCCAGGTTGTTCAAGTCTGAGAAAGGAAAGTGCGTGTTTCCTTTAATGCCGATTTCAGGCAAATGGACTAAGGTCACATCTCCACCATTTTCGTTGACGATTTTCGTCCAACGCTTGGCCATTTGCAGCGCTGCCCTCCATTGTTCCTGAGCAGGGTTTTCTACGGGTTCGGTCGGGATATAATCTCCGTAGTAGATGATAATTGGGATTTGGGTCAGCTTTTTAAACTCTGCCATTGGAACTCCCAATGCTCTCAAGGTGCCTCCTACATAAGGAATTGGATCTGGTACGCTTCCTTCGGGAAAGACGAAATTGCTTCCGGGTTCGTAGGCTACGATGCCCTTGATTTTATCCGTTTTAAGCGCAGTAAGCCAACCTTGACCTCCGCTGTGGGAATGGGTGACTAGAATGCCTTCTCCGATTTTTTCAAAAAGTGCTGACACGGCAGATGTGTTCGCATTAAAATCAATAGGTCCCGTATCGGGCGTAATTTGCCGGAAATACTGATTGAGGGATTCGGGGTCTTTAGGAAACTGAACGCCAGGATAAAATTCTGTACCTACTCCCAATCTGAAGATCCCAAACCACAATTGATCATCATTATTCGCAGCGATAGTCATAGGAACCGTGCTACGTCCGGCCCGACCTCGTCTCGGCTGGTCGATCAGGTAGACAGAATAATCCTTTTTCAGAAAGATGTTTTGGAATCCATCACGTCCGTCGGGAGTAGTTTCCCAGGTTTTGGAAAACTGCCCATAGCCATGCCAAAACACCAAAGGGAGTTTCTTTGCTTTCTCAGGAATCTGATAGAAAACATAAGCATGGTCTCCATGTAAGGTTTGTCCTTCGGTAGATTGATTGCCCGGGCTGAATGCCCCATGCTTGATCGGATCAAAAGTTCCCGGACTGGTTTTTACTGTACCGCCTACCGTGAAGCTTCCTTGATCCACGATAACTATTGGCTTTTTCTGAGCAAAGCCCAGGAAATTCAAAGTCAGGGAAATTCCCAAGAACAATAGAATGAATTTCACTTTTTGGTATTGCATTGGAATTCTTGTTTTGCTGGCTTACAAAATTGAATCCCTTTGTACTCATCCCACTTATACAAAACACAGGATTACTTACCATTTCCACAGATTGAGCAGATGAACCAAAAAAGTGACGAGTAACTGTTTAATTTTGATCCAATAATCAGAAAAAGCCATGGAAGATATCCTACGATTCGAGACCATCAGTCAATACAATGCTTTCAACAATCAGGAAACCCTTCATCCGCTGGTTTCAGTAATTGATTTTTCGAAAGCCAATCCCCGAAGACTGCGGAAAACCTATTTCGGATTCTATCTGATCATTCTGAAAGATGTGGTTTGCGGTGACATTCGCTATGGTAAAAATACCTATGACTATCAGGAGGGAACGTTGGTGTTTATCGGTCCGGGGCAGATTTTCGGTTCCAATGGCGGCGAAGAACTCTACCAGCCTTCAGGATTTGGAGTGGTTTTTCACCCGGACTTGATCAAGGGCACCTCGCTGAGTCAACGTATTCACGAGTATAACTTTTTCAGCTACCAGGTCAATGAGGCCTTGCATATTTCCGAGCGTGAAAGAACCTTGGTGTTAGACTCATTT
>CALRRX020000493.1:0-3210 GCA_943370675.1 Reyranella massiliensis 521
TCCCGAGATAGGAGGGAAGTACATTTCCTGATCTCCGATTGGAGTTGGTTTTTCGGTAGGATTGCAGGAAAGCTGCGTTAGCAAAATCGCTGCGAAAAGAAAAATGGCATGCCTCATAATTACAAAATTTGATTCTTTGACTAGGCCTCCGAGTTGAGGTTTAAGTCTGAAGTTTAAACTTTTCCAAAGTTTTGAACTTTGGAAAAGTGAGATCACCTCTTCCTGAAAATTTTGATCAAATCGCTCTCGGCAGCGAGGTACCCAAAGGAAGAAAATACCTTGCTGTCAGTCAATTCCTCCATGAGTCGCTTTGCTTTTGCAGAGTCTCCATGGTACAAATACCAGTTGGCCACCCCATAGCGAATAGCATCATTGGATGGGCTTCCGGGACCTTCTTGAAAGAGCGAATCGACTGGCAACAGGCCTTTGTATAGCAAGCATAGGTCGGCATAGCTTTGGTTTTCGATCACGGTCGAATCAGCATAGATCGGTGCTAAGAGTGAGTCTGCCTTCGCCGGATTTCCTAAGCGCTGCTGAATCATGTAAAGCCAATGGGTGCTCGAGACGATGTTGTCGTAATGATTGCCACTTTCTCGGCACTTGAGGTAAGCTTGGTAGGCCTTTTCGTATTGGTGAGTCAGGTAGTAGGCTAATCCCAAATGGTAGTAAATATTTCCGTGTAGGCTGCTGACAGGGATATTGAGTGCGTTGGGCATACCGTCCGGTTCGATTTCATCAGTTGTACCTTCTATCAGTTGAGCTGCTTTTTCGAAGTCAGCAATCGCCTTATCATACTCCCGGATGCTTATGTAGCGATGTCCACGGTGGCGATAAAGTCGGGGTTCGTCGGGAAATTTTTCCAATCCTCTGGAATAAATGGCAATGGCCTGACGGTACTGCCCGAGGTAGGCGGTACGGCGACCATACCAAATGAGAGCTTCCACATCTTCGGGGTTGGACTTATAAGTAGCTTTTGCCTCTTCATATTGGGCTAGGAGCTTTTCCGGAGGTGCTGGAATTTCAAAGGTTTTTCCGAGTGGGGTGGTGAATACGGAATCCATTAGGATGGACTCATCGGAGGATCCTTTTTGCTGGTTGCAGGCAAAAAGTATGGGTAGAAAAAGAAAGAATATTAATTTTTTCATAATTCAGATTGAGAGTTATTTATCTAAAATACATCAAACGGCTATTTCCAAAACTCTGGAGTTAAATAAAAAACTGTATCTATGAAATAAGGGATTCCTTGGCTCGTAAGTACATTTTCATCGTGTAAATCTTCAAGTATAATTCCTAAATCAGGATTGAAATAGTCGTAATTCCTCGTGTTTAAAAATCCATTGGAGGTTAAAAATTCCTTCACTTTTTTTAATCGGTGGACTCAGTGATTGCTACATAAGATTGCTGTACTACTGCATATAGTACGTGGTTGTCTTTCACAAAGCCGATTAGTTCGTAAGCAGTATCTGGGAAAAAGTAATTGTGAAGCAAAAGATTGAAAAAATATTCTCTCCAAGAATTGTAATAGATAGCATCATTCAATTTAAGAACATGCCTTGAATCTTTTAGAAAAACCCTTTGCTCAGCTCCCTCACTTATGTAGTTTGAAAAATCAATTTTGGTTACCCAGAGGTTGTTTTTGTTGACAAATTCTTCTAGGCTTTTTGTTTCTTGTTCACGGATTTGCTTTGATTCCTGAGTTTTTGGGCCTGTTGACGGGCCTTTTCCAAGGTGATGGGAGACTGCTTGGATAGCTGTTCCATACCTAACTTCGCCCTTTCCTGAAATGATAGCTCTGATTTCATTTTTTATCTGGTCTTGCATTTAGTCAAATTTAATCCATTCGAGCATATTATTCCCCCTTCACATACTTTCTCCAGTTATGCTGCTCTTTGAATCCCAGGACTTCTTTGATTTTTCGGTTGGAGAAAAGGGCTTCGTGATCTTCCAATTCTCGAGTCAAGGGCACTCCAGGGAAAAAGCGTTCTGCCAGTTCTTTGCTGGGAATAATAGCCCCATTGTGGTCATTTCCGGCATTGAAGACCTGATAGCCCAAACCGTCTTTTTGCAGACACAAATCCACGATTTGACCCAAATCACGGGCATCGATATAGCAGAAGGCATTGCGTCTCCGCACTTCGGGATGCTTGAAATAGTGAGGGAAAAGAGTCTGGTATTCATGCGGCTCGATGACATTGCCAATTCGGAGAGCATAGATGTCTACTCCTGTTCGTCGCTGGAAAGTTCGGGCAGTTTGTTCATTAACCACCTTGGAAAGTCCGTAGCTGTCCATGGGATTGACGTCGTAGTTTTCGTCAAGCGGTAGGTAGGCAGGGTCTGTTTTTCCATCGGAAAAACAAATGCCATAAGTCGTCTCCGAAGAGGCGATGATGATTTTTTTGATTCCTAGCTTGACTGCGGCTTCGATCACATTGTAGGTCCCGACGGTATTGACACGGAAAGTTTCATTGTCCGGCTTGATCAGGATTCTTGGTACTGCCGCAAAGTGCACCACCGCATCGAAAGCCGGAACTCCCGTTCCTGGTTCCATTTCATCAAATCCTGCATACATACTCATGGCGTTAAACATTTGACCCGAGTCAGTGATGTCTGCGGTGAGGTTGTCTACTCCGGGATGATTTAGCGGGGTAAGGTCCACGTTCATGACGCGGTGACCTTGCTCGAGTAGGTAAGGGATGACGTGTTTTCCAGCTTTTCCGGAACCTCCGGTGAAAAAGATGCGCATGGTTTTAAGTTAAGATTGGGGTGAATAGTTCATTAAAATTGGGTGTAATCTCAGGCTCAATGTTGGAAAATGGTTTTAGGGTTCTCCGATATCTTCATTCCAAAGGGATGGATTTTTGGCAATAAACTCCTCCATCAGCTGGATACAGGTAGGGTCATTCTCTACGACGACTTCTACGCCATTTTCTTTGAGTAATTGTTCCGAGCCCATAAAGGTTTGATTTTCTCCAATGATCACTTTGGGAATGCCATAAAGCAAAATGGCTCCGGTACACATCGGGCAGGGAGAAAGGGTGGTGTAAAGGACGGATTGTCGGTAGACTGAGGCAGGTTGTCTGCCTGCATTTTCCAAGGCATCCATTTCTCCATGAAGGGTGACGCTGTGTTTCTGAACACGCTTATTGTGTCCTCTTCCCAGGATTTTGCCCTGATATACTAAGACCGAACCGATCGGGATTCCTCCTTCTT
>CALRRX020000494.1:0-3207 GCA_943370675.1 Reyranella massiliensis 521
TTCATATTTCTCTCTGAAATCAGGACTGAGTATATCACCAATTCTTAAAGCAGATCTTCCGATTTTATCCTGGTAAGTTGGCCCGATACCTTTTAGTGTAGATCCAATCTTTTTGTCTCCTTTGGATTGTTCATAAGCCGCATCAAGAAGCTTGTGAGTCGGTATGATGATAGTAGCTTTTTTGGATACCACCAGATTTTTCTGATAATCAATGGAAAACTTTCCAAGACCTTCAATTTCCCTTTTTAGGATAATTGGATCGAGTACTACACCATTGCCGATAATATTCAGGATTTGGGAACGGAAAATTCCAGAAGGAATCTGATGAAGCACGTGCTTAATTCCGTCAAATTCAAGGGTATGTCCAGCATTAGGACCTCCTTGAAAGCGGGCCACTACCTCATATTGAGGAGCAAGCACGTCCACGATTTTACCTTTTCCTTCATCTCCCCACTGGAGACCCAGCAATACATCCATCTTCATTTGATGAGAATTCTAAGCTTATAAGAGTTTTTAAAGGCCGAAATTTGCGATAAGGGCAAAGAAAACCAAGGGAAAAATCCTATTTATTATCAATGGTAATAGCAACAAACAAAAAAGGCCCCTTCCGGAGCCCAATATCAATTTTTACTTTTAAAATCCTCTACCGAGTCAAAAACCGTGAAGATATTATTCAACTTAGTGATGATGAGTAGCTTTTTCACATGCTCTGAGGGTGAAGTCAGGTATACCTCGCCTCCGACATTTCTCATTTTGGTTAGCATGGTAATCAATAGCCCAATGCCACTTGAACTGATATATCGTACTCCACTCAGGTCGATAACAAAGGTCTTCTCCCCTTCTTCTATAGCATCAGATACTACTTCTACCAACTTTGGACCTACCTCATCGCCTATCAGATCTCCCTGTATATGCAAATAGCGCCCTTTTCCATCTTTATTGAGTTCATAGGTTAGTTTCATGCGAGTTCTTTTTTGTTTTGGCAATTTTCATTGTTGCAATGTCCATATAGGATCAATGAATGGTGCAACACTTTGAAGTTTAAGATTTCTCCAACGGTATTCTGAATGTTTTGGATGCGTGGATCACAAAATTCCAAAACTTTATTACAGTCCACACAGATCAAATGATCATGCTGCTTATATCCATAGGATTTCTCAAACTGCGCCAAGTTTTTACCAAACTGATGTTTGGTAACCAAATCGCACTCTACCAACAGATCTAGCGTATTGTAGACTGTAGCTCTGCTCACACGGTAGTTTTTATTTTTCATACTGATGTAGAGTCCCTCTACATCAAAATGGCCTGATCGGCTGTAGATTTCCTCCAAGATTGCATAGCGCTCCGGAGTTTTGCGGAGTTTTTGCGTTTCGAGGTAGGCGGTGAATATTTTTTTTACTTCTTCAAAATGAGAGGTATTCAAAGACATGATCCCGATTTTTTTCAAATATAACTTTTACCACGTAGAAAAGATTCAAGCTTAATCAAAGCGAGTAACCTTTATGATTCCCTCGACAAGCTGAAGGTTTTTAATCAAATGATCTAAATGCTCTGTACTATGCACATAAAGTTTGATGGTTCCTTCAAACACCCCCGCATCTGAATCTACAGTAATCGAACGCATATTTACTTTTAGTTCATTGGAAATCACCTTAGTAACATCATTGATCAAACCCACCCTATCAGTACCTACTATCCTGAGTCCGGCTAGAAAAGCAATTTCCTTTTGGCTCGTCCACCTTGCCTTGATCACTCTGTTGCCATGATTGGAAAGGAGCTCCAATGCGTTTGGGCAAGAAGTACGGTGGATCTTAATTCCTTCATTGATTGTCACAAAACCAAAAACATCATCGCCGGGAATTGGATTGCAACATTTTGCTAAAATATAATCCACTACATCCATATCTTCCCCAATCAACAGCTGATCATGATCAGAGCCTTTGATGCTTTTGATTTCTTTGGTGAAAGTAGATTCATCCTTGACCTTTCCTGTGGCCTTTGCCTTCAGTTTTTGATTCTCTTTGAAATCCTTGAAGGACTTGATTGAGGTTGGATCAATTATTCCCTTTCCAACTCTGTAGTAAAACTCATTGGCAGTCTTTAATTCAAAAAATGCCCTAAGCTGCTCCACAACTTCCGAGGTAAAATCCATTTTAATAGACTTTAGCTTCCTCTGAACGATCTCTTTCCCATCAACGATTGCTGACTTTTTCTCTTCACGCAACGCATCTTTGATCTTTGCTTTGGCGCGGGAAGTGACCACATTATTCAGCCAATCCTCGGTAGGCTTCTGCTTATTGGAAGTCAGGATCTCGACCTGATCCCCATTTTTAAGCTTATGAGTGATCGGTACCAGCTTCTGATTTACTTTGGCGCCGATACATTTTGCACCTATTTCTGTATGGATTTCAAAAGCAAAATCAAGTGCCGAAGCTCCATGAGGAAGTACTTTTAGCTCACCTTTTGGCGTGAATACGAATACTTCATCATGGAAGAAATTGCCCCTGAAATCATCCATAAACTCTATCGCACTGCCATCATTGGACTCTAGCATGCTACGAAACTGATTGCTCCATTCATCCACTCCGGGGCCTGATTTGCCAGAGGAATCTTTGTATTTCCAATGAGCCGCATAGCCTCTTTCGGCAATCTCATCCATTCTGCTGGTTCGAATCTGAACCTCTACCCACTGCCCCGTATTACTCATCACAGTAGTGTGAAGTGATTCGTAGCCATTGGACCTTGGAGTACTGATCCAATCCCTCAATCGATCCGGATTAGGTCTGTAAAAATCTGTAACGATAGAATATACCTGCCAACAATCTGCCTTTTCCTCTTCTAATTCGGTGTCCAAAATGATCCGAATGGCAAACAAGTCATACACCTCCTCAAAAGGTATCCCCTGTTTTTTCATCTTATTGTAAATGGAATAAACAGATTTAGGCCGGCCTTTGATGGTAAATTGAAATTTTTGACGGATCAATTCATCTTCTATGGGCTGAATGAAGGTTTTAATAAACTTGTTCCTATAGCTTTTGGATTCGTTTATCTTCTTGACGATGTCTGTGTAGGTCTCTGAATCAGTGTATTTAAGATATAGATCTTCCAGCTCTGACTTAATCGCATAAAGGCCTAATCGATGAGCTAACGGTGCATATAAATACATCGTCTCTGAAGCAATTTTTAGCTGCTTATGGCGAGGCATAC
>CALRRX020000495.1:0-3192 GCA_943370675.1 Reyranella massiliensis 521
AGTCTGCTCGCCACCTATGACGTAGGAAGACCCTACGTCATTGACCCAAAAACACTTGAACTGGTCACCCCAATCGGCAGGGCTAGTGAGTGGATGACTGCGCAGCCGCCGATGGTTCCATGGCCATTTGGGCTGATCCAAACCTCTGCACACCCGGTTTTTGACCCAAATACGCAAGAACTTTTCACCGTCAATTACTCCAAAAACAAGGCTTCTTACACGCATTTGGAGCAATCTATTCATCACTTAAAGCACAATAGAGCGCTTTTCAAATCCAAGCTTGAAGGTTTGGCGACTGAACTGGTGGATCATCATGACACCGAACATGTCAAGCGAAAGGTGAATGATTTTTTTCACCGTCTCAATGATCATGTAGACGGCAAGCAACACGATCCGGATGAGCCCAAAGGGGATGTGTTTTTGAATCTCCTCCTTTGGAAAGGAGAAGGCCCACTGACCAGCTGGACACTCAGCGATCAGCATGGCAGCAAACTCGCCATCTACGAGTGCATGCATCAGATGGGGATGACTCAGGATTATATCCTACTCACAGATTGCTCCTTCAAGTTTGCCTTGGATATGCTTTTTGACAATCCATTTCCTGAAAGCAAGCTGATCGAACGCTTGATCAGAAGATTGGCGACCGTGAGAATGGAGCCATTTACAACTACCTATGTGATCCGTCGAAGAGAACTCCAGCCCGGAGGTGGTACGGCCATCGCTTATCGTCTGGACAAGCCTATCCCTCTGGAGACCATCCATTACAGCTGCAACTATTCCAATCCAAATGGCATCATCACGCTACTTGGCATCCACAATGCCGCTACCTGTATCGCTGAATGGGTCCGAACTTTTGATAAAAGAGCCCTGGATGGCAAGCCCGTGGATCCGGACTATTACAGCCTCTTTGCGGTAGGCAGTATGGACATCAGCCGCATCGGAAAGTGGAAAATAGATGCAGAAAATCTTCGCCTACTGGAAGACAAGTCTACCGTCTATGGTGATGCAGGAAATTACAACCAGGAAAACCTAGGCCCCAACACTTGGGCGATTTCACTCTATGGCTATAGGGATATGCTATCGGCCGAAAAGCCAGTGAATGAAATCAAGCAGCTATGGTACCTCACAGATGGAACTACAAAAAACCTGCTGACCCAATTTGTCTACAACCTTTACAAAAACTACCCACATCGGAAGATCTCAACCGCTCTCATCAAGAAACTGACCAAAAAGGAACTTCCGTTTGGAATGACTCGGCTCAATGTAGTCACGATGCAGCCTGAGGAGTACTTTCAGTTTGACAGGAATGTTTTCCCTAGAGGGGTTCATTTTATTTCTAAAAAGAATCCAACCCCAAACGTTTCTCCAGAAATGGATGGTTACTTGGTATGCCCGGTTCAGGTGGGTAATTCAACCACCAATCCTACTGCCTATAGCTCTGAATTTTGGGTTTTTGATGCTCAAAACATCTCCAAAGGCCCAATTTGCAGGCTTTCTCACCCCAAGATCAAATTTGCATTTACGCTTCACACGTCTTGGATCCCTGAAGCCAATCCTTCCGATCAGGAGTTCATCATTCCTGTCAGGTCAGATTATGATGAGGTTTTGAAGAATCTTGAGTTGAAGATTGATCAGGGATTTTTAAAAGAGTTTTTTGAAGAAAACGTTTACCCACATTTCAACAAGTAGTACATGATCACTGAGTCCCCCCAAGTCACCGACCTCCTGCTCATCCATGAGAGTACCCGTAGTCGACTTTTCAAAGGTCAGGCTTTGGGAAAAGAAGTCTTGATCAAGGAAGACCTCACAGGAGATCAGGGTAGACTGTTTAACGAATCAAGCATTGCCGGGAGATCTTTCCACACCGAGATGAATACGGGTGTGGTTTTGCATCAAGGAAAATTGGTGATGCTTCGAAATTTTATTCCAGGGAAAAGCCTGCTAGATCTTATCCCAAAGAAAGGAATGGAGAATGCGGCTTTCTTGGAAATGGCAATTCTTTTGGCACAAGAACTCCAGCACCTCCATCAAAAAAACATCCTCCACAACGACGTCAACCCACGAAATTTCATCTACAACGCTGAACAAAAGGAAGTAACCCTGATCGATTACGAATTTGGATCCTCAATCGAAAATCTCGAGCTCCAATACGAACAATCGCCTCAGCTCATCGGTACGATGGAATACATCTCTCCGGAGCAAACCGGGCGGATGAACCGGAAAATAGATTACCGAAGCGACTACTACGGACTAGGCGCTACCTTCTACGAAATGATCTGCGGCAGGCCACCTTTTTTGGAAGGGGACCTCCTCAAGTTGATCCATTGCCACCTAGCTATACATCCAGTTCCTCCCTCAGAAATCAATCCTTCCATCAGCAAACCCATCGATGAGATCATCCTGAAACTTTTGGCTAAAAATGCCGAAGACCGATACCAATCCATGGCCGGTTTGCTTTCTGATCTTAACCTGGTTCTTGACCTGGAACTCTCCAAAACCCAAATCAAAAAATTCAAACCAGGCCTCCAGGACATTTCGTCTCGACTGACCATCTCCCAAAAACTGTACGGCAGGACTTCGGAAATCAAAACGCTGGAAACAGCCTATCAGCATGCCATCCAAGGCGAAAAAGTCCTACTCACACTCTCCGGCCAAAGTGGGGTGGGTAAAAGCATCCTTTGCCAGGAACTCTACCGAAAAATCAGCGGAAACAAAGGTTTTTTCCTAAGTGGATCCTTTGATGTGATGGACAGGCAGACCCCCTACTTGGCTTTCGAAAAGGCCTTTCGCCAGTTTGCGGACTGGTTGCTGATCAATTCCCCGGAGGTTCAAAAAACATGGGCAGATCGGATCAAAAAAGAAACCAAAGGATTGGGTAGAATCCTCTTTGACCATGCTCCCAATCTCGAACTAATCCTCGGTGATCAACCCGAACTACTCCCTTTAAACGGGTTTGAAAATCAGCAGCGACTTCAGTTTGCAATCAATGCTTTTATTCAAAGCATTGCCAGAGAAGACTCTCCTCTTGTCCTATTTCTGGATGACTATCAATGGGCCAATGAGGCCTCGGTGGAATTGTTGAAATCCTTTCTGAGTAATTTCAGCTTAAAGCATTTGCTGATTATTGTGGCTTACCGAGACCAGCCTGGCAAGTTTGAAAACACCCTTTCGAGCACTCTTGAAAAAATCTCT
>CALRRX020000496.1:0-3192 GCA_943370675.1 Reyranella massiliensis 521
TGTCAGGCTTGGGAGTGGTCACACTTCATTCATGGTACAGATGCTGGATCTGTTTTGACTTATGTCAATGGTTTAGGGCAAACTGTATCTGAAACTGTATTTGGAGCCAATCTCATGGTTAATGAATATGGCCCGTCTGCTTTTGCTCAATTGTTCTTCTTTATTACTGGATTTCACGGATTCCACGTTACGATAGGTGTCTTTTTGCTATTCCTCTGCTTCTATCAAGCTGCTGTAGGAGTTTATGATAAAAGAGGACACTACGAAATGGTTGAAAAAATCGGTCTTTACTGGCACTTTGTTGACCTTGTTTGGGTATTTGTATTTACTTTATTCTATCTGATCTAAGCCTTTAACCTCATTGAAATATGGAAATTCAAGACACTAAATCTACGCTGCAAGTAGAGCCTAGAAACGAGGAGAAAATCAAGAAAATCTGGAAAACTGCAGGTATACTTTTGGCTATCACTGTAGCTGAATTTATCATGGCGTTTACAATGGATAGGGGAATCATCCTTTACTCGCTCTTCATTATCCTCACTATTTGGAAGGCAAAATACATCATGATGGAATTTATGCACCTTGGTGATGAGGTGAAGCCACTTTTCTATTCCATCATCGTTCCGTTGATTTTCTTAGTGTGGTTAGTAATAGCGCTTATCAAAGAAGGTTCCGATATCTTCTTGATGAGATGGTAAAAATTAAAAATAACTCATAATAAAAGTAGGTTGAGGTGAATCACTTCAACCTACTTTTTTGTTAAATAGGCATTATGCGAGGATTGAGATTATTACAGGGAATGGTGTTGGTATGTATTCTACTGATTCCTGTCTTGATATTTATGTTTCTTAAAGGATTCGGGAAAAATGAATACGACCTTCCTGTGTTTTTCGAAAAAGGGGTAGATAATCCTTTTTTGGAGTGCCCTATTGGTGATACCACTCAGCATTATATTCCCGAATTTACTTTCACCAATCAGGAAGGAAATCCTGTTGGGAGAAAAGAAATGGAGGGCAAAGTGACCATCGTTGACTTTTTCTTTACTTCCTGCCCAAGTATTTGTCCGGTGATGTCCAAAGAGATGGAACGGGTGAATGACATGTTTAGAGAGGAGCCAAAAGTTCAAATCATGTCCATTAGCATCGATCCCGAATACGATACTCCTCAGATTCTGAAGACTTACGCGGATGAGCATAATGCGATTTCAGGTAAATGGCACTTTCTCACTGGACCCAAAGATGTTACCTATCAGTTAGCCAGATGTGGGTTCGTTTTGCCCACTTTGGATGGAAATGGTGTTCCAGATGATTTTGTTCATAGTGATAAATTTATCCTCATCGATGAATTAGGCAGAATAAGGGGATACTACTCCGGAACAAATCGTGAGGATGTTGATTTACTAATGTTAGAAACAAAAGTCTTATTATATGGCAAAGGCAACTAGTCCTAAGGCACTTCCAAAAGAAGAAAAGGTTCAAAACTGGATTGTTTTCATCTCTGTTCTCATTCCACTTGCTGTGGCGGTCTTGTTATTCATGCCGGCAAAAATCACTTCTTTAGGTGATTGGGTGTTTTTTCTCCCTCACTTGAATGCTGTCATTAATTCTGCTGCCTCCTTGGCGCTGATTCTTGCTATCGTTTTCGTGAAACAAAAGAAATATAAACTCCACGGTGCTACGATGAGTGTAGCTTTTGTCCTAGGCGCAATTTTCTTGGTCTCTTATGTGATCTACCATGCTTCCGCTGAGAGCACGTCATTTGGCGGAGAAGGGTTGATAAGTTATATCTACTATTTCCTTCTTATCACTCATATTATCTTTGCGGCTATAGCCCTTTTCCCTATCCTTTTTGCCTATTATTATGGGGTTACGGATCAAAGAGAAAAGCATCGGAAAATCGTAAAGGTTGCTTATCCTGTTTGGTTATATGTATCAGTGACAGGAGTCATCGTTTACTTGATGATTTCACCTTACTACATCCATTGATTTCTTGCTGTTAGTTAAAATTTTAAAATCATGAAAGTCAAATCTTCGATTCTCTTCCTGATTTTGTTCACGGTCCAGATCTCCTCTTTTGCACAGTGTGCAATGTGTAGAGCTTCTGTCGAAAATAATGTGAGCAACGGAGAAACTACCATCGGTGCAGGGCTAAACAATGGAATTTTATACCTGTTTGTCATGCCTTATTTGATGGCTGCAGTGATAGGGTTTTTCTGGTATCGTACGGCCAAGAAAAAGAAAGCCAAATTGTCGATGAGGTAATTGATTCCAAAGCAAAGTTTGATACCAGACTTTGCTTTTTTATTTTTAGGCATTATGAAGCTTCCTCTACGCACGCTGGTTATTCTTTCCAGTGTCATTATTCTCTTTATTGCGCTGATTTTAAATTTTTTCGTTTTTCAGAAAAGTCAGGAAGAGGAATACCTAGAAGCTATAGAGACCCGAATCCAAGAGATAGACACCAGATTTGATGAAGATTACATTCAGGTTTTGATGGATATTCGTCCTGAGGATTCTCTTAGTTTTTCAAGGATTAGTAGCAAGACTTATTCTTACCCGCTTTTTATTCTTGATTCTGAAAAAAACTTACTCTTTTGGTCAGATTATACCCTCAGTTTTGATTATTCAAATCTTGATTTGAATAGAGAGTTTCAAATGATTGAGGATCCTTTTGGAACCTTGTTGATCAAAAGCAGGAAAATCAAGCGAAACGCATCAGAATACCTACTAATACATGCCTATCGGGTGATTTGGCCTGGAGTGATAGAAAATGATTATATCAAAACCGGCCCCAATCCAGAAATATTCGGAAATGACCGCTTTCAAATTTTTTCAAATCCCGATGAAGGGAATTACCAAATCAAAACCAAGTCAGGGCAGGCCCTGTTCGGCATCAATTTCCAATTGGGATTTGAAACTGTGGGTAGGGTTTCCAATACTCCTTTACTGATCTTTATTTGCTCTGTTTTTTTGCTATACTTTCTTTTTAGTTTCGACTTCCTGAGGAAAAAATGGAATAAAGGTTACCCTTGGCAGACGATAGGCTATGGCTTGGTGATTCTTGTCTTTATCCGCATAGGAATGCTTCTCCTGGGGTTCCCGGGTGATTTTTTTGAATTTTCGTTGTTTGATCCCACGCATTATGCCAGTTCTTGGCTGAATCCCAGCTTGGGTGATTTGGTATTAAATACCG
>CALRRX020000497.1:0-3190 GCA_943370675.1 Reyranella massiliensis 521
AAGACGACCTCTGACCTGCTCCATAAACATAAATAATTGCTCCATCAGGGCTGGTAAATGTGTTTTTGCCATCAGGAACGGTAACCTGGGCATAGGAAAGTTCAGGCTTGCCGGGTACCTGACTAAACTGACCTGTAATTGCCACCCCATTCAGCCTGATTTGGGCCAAAGATGCGGTTGGAGCTATGATATTGGCATTATTGAAAAATTCGTTGACAGAGTAAAACTCAATGTCTTTGATGGTTTGCTCGTTACTCTGGTAAGTAAGCAAAAAAGGATCACCGATATTATTGGGAGTGGTATTGCAGTCTTGGCTTTTTGCAAGAAGAGTAACTGCAGAAGGTTTGGATGTTTCAATGACTGCAACCTGCGTGGTTCCAAATTCAAGGGTTAGAAATTGACCTGCATCCAGCGTTCCTTTGAGTTGTCCATCGACGGTCACCTGCGTGGCGTTTTCCGAGGCCAATACCTTCACCAATTCTCCTGAAGTTCTATTTTTCAATGGAACATGAATGTAAGACTTTCCCCAAAAGCCAATAGGAATGGCTTGCTGAAATAAGTGGTCACCTGTTTTTCCGCAATCTCCTGCGCTTGTCATCTTGTTACCCCCAAATACAGCTACTTTTTTACAGTTTCCCTGATCGGCATTGAGGACTTTTACATGAGTTCCGGTAAGATCTCCATTGGCCTTGAATTGGTAGGTTTGACCTTGATTTAAAGTGATGGTAAAGGGTTGGTTAGCCGGTTTTCCTTTCATCGTAGTCTGGGAAGGAGTGATCTCGACTTGGGTATTATCTTCCGTAGCAATAATCAGAGCCGTACTTTCCGAGTTGTCGGGTCCGGCACTAAGCGGACTAAAATGAGCAGTCACATAATATTCATCACCAAGTGCATTCAGCGGTAAGACCAAGGTAGCATCGGAACTATTTTGCCTTGAATTATAGGCATATACCGATACATTACCGCTAGAAGAAACAGAAATCGATTTGGATTCAACCTCTTCAGAATCTCTATGAATAACATCCTGAGAAGTCGAAACAAACTCTTGTATAACGGATTGCCCCTTGGTTAGGGTAAATGGAATATTCTGCCCCTGATAGGAAATACTTCCGGACGCGGCTTCATTGGCCGTGATGACGATCACCGCTTTGTCCGGCTGGTTTGCTTTACGGTTGTTTTCCATAAAGCCAACAATAAATTCTTTTCCAATGGTGCTTTGAGCCGATAAAGAGAGGCTCAGTAAAAATAAAACGCACACAAAAAACAGGGCGAATCTTTTGTGTTGTTTCATTTTAACGCTTCGGGTCTCGCAAAATAATTTGGGTTAAGTTAATTATCTGATAAGGGCAAAGGATCCTTTTAAATTTTGCCGGATGGACTTTCCTTCCAGTTCGTAATAGTAATTCACTGAGTAGGAATAGGTTCCGGGTGGAGCTGGATCTCCAGAAATCATGCCATCCCAACCCTCAGAGCCAAAATAAATCATTTGGCCCCAACGATTGTAGATGGATAACTCAAATCGGGTATCACAGTTTGACACTCCTGCAAAAAATCCGGTAAGTTGACCTGGAGCAAATCCATTGGGCATACGGATTTTAGGAGCTTCCTCGCTGACTGTACCTTTTCCTAGAGAAACACAACCCTGATTGTCTTCCACTTCCAATTCATATTCGCCCTTGGCCAAACCTACCACGTACTGCCCACTCAATGTAGGATTGCCCCAACGATAGATGAAAGGACCTGAACCTCCTCCTGGAGTCACGAAAAGCTCTCCATTACTTCCGCCTGGACATGCCGGTTTTTCCAATCTTACGTCTACCACCAATGCTGGAGGCGAAGTAATTTGAAAGACAAGAGGAATCACACATCCATTTGAATCAATAATTTTCCAATCGTATTGACCTGCACCGAGATTTGGAACCTCGATCTGAGAAGAAAATTGATTTTGTCCTTGGGTATTGATGGAGTAAGGCGGGACACCACCTTGAACTTGGATAGAAATAAGCCCGTCCTTTTTCCCATAGCAAGAGGTACTCTGAGGAATTGACTTCGCTAATGCCAATGGCAAAGGCTCGGACACTTGAATGGCATCAATGGATTTTTCACAACCCAGTTTATCAGTGATTTTTACACTGTAGACACCTGCCGGTAATTTGTCCGCAAAAGGTTGATTGATTTTAGAATCATGAGACCACAGGTAAGTATATGGAGGTTCACCACCGATCACTTTTAACCGAATAGTACCAGTGGATTCCCCAGCGCAAAGTACTGTAGTGAGCGTCTCAATCTCTGCGATAAATTCTTTGGCCACCTTTACTTCGATTTTTGGAGATTTACCCTCACAGGAATTATCTACCAAACTAAAAGCGGTGTATTCTACCGTGCCCACCACATCTGGCTGATCCCAGCGAACTTCAATTTTGGATTGGCCTTGACCACTGACGATTACACCTCCTGTCACTAGCCACTCATAGCCACGGCCCTGACCGGGATTTGGTGCGGCATAGGTGAAAGTGATGGAGGGATCAAAACATACTTCACTTGGGCCCTCAGCTTCAGTGACCTCGATACGTTGATTAATTACTACCGGATATTCAATCGGAGCACCAGGACAACCTGATGGTGTATATGGAATCAATCGAACCAATGCATTTGGATTTGCCGGCCCCCACTTTACAAGGACTGAATCTCCATATGCTTCCATAATCTCCCCTCCCACTACTTCAAACACCGTTTTGTCTACGTTCTCTTTGTTTTTGATTCGGTACATGACCTCCTCCACTTCAGGACACACGGATTGTTCTCCAATAAAGACAGCCTTTGTCTCAAGAACCTGCACTTCAAAGGAAATCTCTTCCTGATCGTCACAGGAATTCGGGCTCAAGGATGCCACCACTTTTACTTCGAAAGAACCCGGAGAGGTGAATTTGTGAGTCACCTCTTCTCCAATTTTGGTAGGTGATCCATCTCCAAAATCCCAGACGAAATAGGTGAAATTGGGATTATCTGGATTGATACTCCAATCTGCATCCTGATTAAGACAGGCTACTTTTTCACCTGTGACATCAAACTCATACTTGGTATCCGTCTGAAAATTGAGATTATTTAAAGCCGCCCCTGCTGCATAGCCGTAGGATTCGATCTCCCCAAAACCATACACATAAGCCGCAAATCCAGAAGGGTTGGACAG
>CALRRX020000498.1:0-3184 GCA_943370675.1 Reyranella massiliensis 521
TAATAACCAATAGCTCTTACTTCCAATACTGCCCAATCTTCTTCTTCAAAAACGCCACACTCCGCTCCAGCTGATCCATGCCGTCGACCCCATCTTCGATGCTGATCCAATTGTCAAAGCCAACACGCTTGAGTTCGGTGAATATGGCATCATAGTCATTCATCCCTTTTCCGATTTCTCCATGGCTCAACATTTTTGCATAGCCTACTGCTCCACCCTCTACTTTTCGCAGATCCTCGATCGTCCCATATTTCAAAAAGCGATCGCTGGCATGCATGGTCACCACTCGCTCAGAAACGTCATACAATAAGTCAAGCGGATCCTCTCCAGCCAAGAAGGTATTGCTCGGATCGTAGTTTACCCCAAAGTTGGGATGGTGGATGGAATTGACCAGCTTGGTAAAAATGGCACGCTTCTGCGCAAACTCAGGGTATTCCCAGAAGTCGTCCTTGTAGTGATTTTCGATGATCAGCGTGATCCCTAGACTTTGGGCATACGGCAAACAGGCTTCGATGCATTCTTTGGCGAGTTTGATTCCTTCATCAATTGAAAGTTCGGGGCGATACTGACCGGAAAGCACTCTGCAATATTTTCCTCCCAAGGCATCGGTCATTTCGATCCAGCGTTTTTGTTTTTGGATTTCCTTTTCCCGGAATGCCTTGTCCCGATGGGTAAAATCCGGGGAGCAGCACATCATCGGAATGACCATGCCTTCGTTTTCGACCATTCGGCGGAATTTGGGCCAGTTTTTTTCATCGGCCATCTCCAAAAATCCTGCATACCACTCCAGTCCATCCAGCTTCAGCGGCGTGGCAAGTTTGACCCAGTCGGCAATTTTCATACTCCCATCTTTGCAGAGCTGCTGCATAAAGGCTTTAGGGAATGCGGCTAATTTTGGCATAAATCAATGAATCGTTGAGGTGTCTTTGGGGGCATTTCGCCCGATCATAGGGTATTGCTCGAGATCTACGACCTGGCCGGAAATCGGCCCTGCTTCATCTGAAAGCCAATAAATACAGGCTGCGGCAATCTCCTCCGGCCAAAGAATCCGACCTGCGGGAGCGTACATTTTGGGGAGGTCTTCGTACCAGGTTTCGGAAAGGCCATGATCCTTTTTGCGCTCTTTTTCCCGTTCCGTAAGCACCCAACCCGGATTGATCTGATTGACGCGAACGCCATGATCGCGAATCAGGGAATCGCCCAGATTGCGAGTTAAGGTCATCAAAGCGCCTTTGGAAATAGAATACGCCAGCAAGTTTGGTTCCCCACTCCAGGCGTTGACCGAACCGATATTCAGCACACAGCCACGGTTTTTGGCAAGTTCTGGCAAAGCAGCCTGAATCAGTAGAAAAGGTGAAATAGCATTGATGTCGAGGACTTTTTGGAGAAAAGCTCTGTCGGTATTTTCGATGTTAGATTGGATCACCCAAGCGGCATTATTGACAACCGAATCGAGTTTGCCAAAGCGATCTAGAGCCAATTGAACCAATCGCTCTGGACATCCCTCAGCAGAAATATCCTCTTGGTGAAAAACCGCGTTCTCGGACCCAAGCTCTTCCAATACTTCCTCACCGAGAAATCCCTCCAACCCATGCAAAACCACTTTGGCGCCTTCGGCCACACATCGCTTGGCAATGGCTTTGCCGATCCCGGTGGTGCTGCCTGTGACGATGATGACTTTGTCTTTGAGTCGCATATTAGACAGGCTTTAAAACCGCTTTTACTATCTGACCGGTGTGCATTTTTTCAAAAGCCTCGTGCCACTCCGTGATCGGCCAAACACCACCGATAATAGGCTTGACATTCAGTGCTCCGCTGGCAAGCAGCGCGATTACTCGCTCCCAAATCGGCCAATTGTGGCTGAAGCTTCCCTGAAGTCGGACGTTCTTCTGGACGATGGGATCGATAGAGAAATTGAGCGGCTGAGGTCCCCAGCCTACTTTCGTAATCTGCCCATTTGGACGGACCAACTTCATCGCAGTCTTGAGCGTGATACTGTGCCCGGCAGCATCTACCACTACATCTGCTCCGAGTCCATCCCGCTTTTTAGCCCAAGCTTCAGCAGCATCTTCTCCGATCAAAGGATCACAGCCGTAAGCATTCTTGGCGATTTCCAGTCTTCCACGGTCTGCTTCCAAGCCCAATACGGCCACTTCTGCTCCACAAAGTCGAGCCACTGCGGCACAGAGAATCCCAATGGTCCCCGGACCGATTACGACTACCCGATCTCCGGGTTTGATATGTGAATTTCCTACCAAGGAATTGAAAGCGACACAGCAGGGTTCAGTGAGGCAGGCCTCTTCGAAAGACAAGTTCTCCGGCACATGATGTAGGCATCGGGCAGGCACTCGTACAAAACGGGTCATCGCTCCATTGACTCCATAGCCAAAGCCTTTTCGGGTGGGATCGAGGTTATAAAGCCCGACTTTGCTCATGGGATTGAGGGAGTCGATTACGGCGGCGGTTTCGGATACGACCCGATCACCGACTTTCCAGCCTGACACCCGAGACCCTAAGGCTGCTATTTTTCCCCCAAACTCATGCCCCAAGACTACCGGATAATTGACCGGCCAACTGTGATCTGAAGTCCACTGATGCAGATCACTACCACAGACTCCAACATTTTCGACCTCAAGGAGAATATCCTCTTCGCCGATTTCGGGAACAGGGATTTCTCGGATTTCTACTGAATATTTTTGCTCGGAGTAGTTGACTACTGCGGGAATTTTGGTGCTGGACATGGCTTAGGATTTAGAGGGGAAAACGGTGGTTTGGGCATGGATGGCGGCACAAATCATACGAAGGGATTCCTCGAGATTGCCATCTGCGGTTTTGAAAGATTCTGCGTCGATAGTCAAGGGAGCTCCTAAAACCACCAAAGGCGCACCATACTGAGGACATTTGATCGCCTGCTCGAGCGAAAGTCCTCCCACTGCCTGCACGGGAATGTTGACTGCCGCTACTACCTCTCGCAACTGGTCCAGTGGACTCGGCATGCGGTGGCCAGCGGCTGCTATGCCTCTTCGCTCGTCATAGCCAATATGGTGTATAACATAGTCGCAACCCAAGTCTTCCAAAAATTTAGCCCCTTCTACCATATCCGGGCAGATCATATTGTCGCCCATCACTTCGACGCCGAAGTCTTTGCCAGCTTTGACCACACACTTGATTGTCTCGGCATGGG
>CALRRX020000499.1:0-3180 GCA_943370675.1 Reyranella massiliensis 521
TTAGCATCGTCCTTGTCTCTCTTACGCTCAGAAAGACCTTCTTCGATAGCTGCGCCAAATGCTTTTACCAAAAGAGACACTGACTTGAACGCGTCGTCGTTTGCTGGGATTGGGAAATCCACCTCATTTGGGTTAGAGTTGGTATCTACCAAAGCAAACACTGGGATGCCCAATTTCTGAGCTTCAGCGATCGCGATGTGTTCTCTCTTGATGTCCACTACGAAAAGAGCTGCAGGAAGTCTGCTTAGGTCAGAGATACCGCCTAACACACTTTCCATTTTGTCTTTCTGACGGCTTACCATCAGACGCTCTTTCTTAGCTAGGTTTTTGTAAGCGTCCTCTTTCATCAGTTTTTCAAGACCTGACATTTTTTTGAGGGACTTACGGATAGTCGCGAAGTTGGTCAACATACCACCTAACCATCTTTCAGTTACATAAGGCATGTTAAGACGCTGTGCTTCTGCAGCTACTAGGTCCTTAGCTTGTTTTTTCGTAGCGACAAACATTACTTTTTTGCCGGAACGTACGATTTGCTTGATTGCGTTGGATGCTTCGTCGAGGCAAGCAAGCGTTTTATTGAGGTCGATAATATGGATACCGTTCTTCTCCATAAAGATATATGGAGCCATTCTTGGATCCCACTTTCTCGTCAAGTGTCCGAAGTGAACACCAGCATCCAGTAAGTCTTTGTATTCGATTTTTGACATGAATGAAATTGTTTTCTATTGAATGAAGATCGTTCCGATTAACGCTTAGAGAACTGGAATCTTCTTCTTGCTTTTCTACGTCCTGGCTTCTTACGCTCGACCATTCTAGGGTCACGAGTAAGGAAACCTTCTTTCTTCAAAGGACCTCTGTGCTCAGCATCAAATTCGCATAGCGCTCTAGAGATAGCCATACGAGCTGCTTCAGCCTGTCCTTTGATACCACCACCGTCTACATTGATGTTAACGTCGTAGTTACCTTCTACACCTACTAGTGCAAGAGGCTGCTTTACGACAATCTGATGTAGGTCAAATGGGAAGTACACTTCAATTGCCTTGTTGTTTACGGTGATTTTTCCATTTCCCGGAGTCATGTAGATACGGGCTACGGATGTTTTTCTTCTACCGATTGTGTTGATCATTTCCATGATTTAGCGATTAAAGGGTGATGGCTTTTGGCTGCTGTGCGGCATGTGGATGCTCAGATCCTTCATACACGTACAGGTTACCGTACAACTTGCTTCCCAATCTGTTTTTAGGCAACATGCCTCTTACAGCTTTCTCAATCAAAATGGTTGAAGACTTCTGCTTCAACAATTTAGGAGTTGAGATTCGCTGTCCACCTGGGTAACCGGTGTGGCGCACATATACTTTTGCGTCCCACTTGTCTCCCGTCAGTCTTACCTTGTCAGCGTTGATTACGATCACATTGTCGCCGCAATCTACGTTAGGAGTGAAGCTAGGCTTCGTCTTTCCTCTCAGGATTTTCGCAACCTCACTCGCCAAGCGTCCAAGAATAGCAGACTGGGCATCCACAATCACCCATTGCTTTTCTACGGTGGAGCTGTTGGCTGAGATGGTTTTATAGCTCAGAGTATCCACTTTGTAACTGTTTAATTTTTAGCTTATTAATTAATTATCGACCCCAAAAAGGGACACAAAGATAGAAGCATTTATTTTTCTATGCAAACTATTTACAATCCTAAGCGCTAATTTTCATAGGCTTAGGTGTTTGCCTCCAATTAAGATTTGGTTTTGCAGGGCTTAAACTGGCTTGATCAGGCGTTTTTTTCTAATTGCTGGACCAAAACCTGGAAATCTTTTGGATAGGGAGCGTTGACAGAAATGTCTTTGCCATCCAAACCCGCAAACCGAATCGAATAGGCATGCAGGGAGACTCGCTGCATGATTGGAAGCTCCTCGGTGTCTTTTTTGAGATTGAAGCGGCGCTTGAGTGAAGATAGAAACAAGGGATTCCCGCCATATAAAGTGTCTCCGCAGATCGGAGACTTGAGGTAAGCCAAGTGCACTCGGATTTGGTGAAGTCTCCCGGTAATGGGCTTACATTCTACCAAGGTGTGTGCATAATAAGTTTTCAACGTATTGAAAACGGTCTGTGCAGGCTTTCCCTCTTTGCTTACTTTAGCGATTCCTTTGTTGTTGGCCAACAGGTTTCGGTCTACCAGCTCTTCACTGAATTCCTTAATCCCCTCGACCACAGCATGATAGACTTTCTCCACCTCTCTGTTTTCAAACTGCATGGCCAAGTGCCTGTAGGCCTCTGGATGCTTGGCAATCACCAGACATCCCGATGTTTCCTTGTCCAGTCGGTGACACAGCTGGGCATCTGCTGTGTGCACTTTGGCAAGGTCAAGGATGTTCTGCGCCTCATGCCTGTCGTCTAAGCTCGATAGGTAGGGCGGCTTGTTGATCACCAGGTAATCCTCGTTTTCAAACAGTATAAGGTTCTGAAAATCTATTTTCTTCATGGATCTCCTGCCTCTTCAAAGAGGCTGCAAAAGTAGCTAATCCACAAGGGCAATAAAAAGTATTATTAAAATTATGTTTGGAAACGGTCTTCCTGATTAAATGACCTTGATATTTTATTATAATGTGGTAGTAACTTGCCTTCGGTTTTAATTTTAGAAGAAAGCCAATTGACCAAATGCACGGACTAAGAACAGTAAATGTCACCCGCTATGTGATGCCCCTTCGCGAGGGTGGCTCATTGCCTGCGCTGGCGGAAGCGGATGACGGGTTTAATTATGTACTAAAATTCCGTG
The DNA here is from genome assembly GCA_943370675.1 of Reyranella massiliensis 521. Taxonomy (GTDB): domain Bacteria; phylum Bacteroidota; class Bacteroidia; order Cytophagales; family Cyclobacteriaceae; genus Algoriphagus. The sequence goes on from CALRRX020000499.1 coordinate 2,768, forward strand.
GGGCTGGTCAGCGTGAAAAGGCACTGATCGCTGAGCTCATCGGTGGGGAACTGGCCCGCAGGATCGGATTGAAAGTCCCTGAACTTGTATTCGCCCAACTGGACGCCGCCTTTGGTAACTCTGAGGGGGATGAGGAAATTCAAGACTTACTCAAAGGTTCGCAAGGCTTGAATCTAGCCCTTCACTTTTTATCTAAGGCTATGACTTTTGATCCTGGCGCAAGTCAGGTAAATGAGGAGTTGGCATCTAAGATTGTCTGGTTTGACGGCTGGATTACCAATGTGGACAGGACATTTCGAAATACGAATTTGCTGATTTGGAACCGTGAGCTGTGGCTCATTGACCATGGGGCTTCTTTTCTTTTTCATCATACTTGGGATAATTGGGAAAATCAGGCCCTCAGTCCCTTTGCG
>CALRRX020000500.1:0-3176 GCA_943370675.1 Reyranella massiliensis 521
AAGAAATGGCTGGCCATCTCAGTGCTTAACTACCAGTTTGGCGAATCAAAGGATATGAAGCTGTTTGGGCTTTACGAATACAAACCTGCGATCAATGAGACTTGGTCTTTTTACTCCAGGCTACAAGTGGTGTACAACTATTCCTTGGCTGAGTCAGCCCACAACAGAAGTTTTCTCTATTTGAGAGCTGGTCTGAAAAAAGGCCCGCTTGGCTTTGGCTTAGGTGCCAACTTTGATCAGTATGGCCCTGCCAAAATCGCCAGAGACAACTACGGGGTATTCACCCGATGGGAGTTTTGACCTTTGGTCACAAAAAAGGAAAACCTGCCAAAAAATCGAAATTTGGCAGGTTTTTGGTTTTTCTAACCCAAAAGAAGTACCCCGCTTGAGTCAAATAGTCTAGAAAGAAAAATTAAAATCAAGGATCGATGCAAAAGCTTCCGCTTACATTGACAAACTGATTATTGAGTGAAGGATAACCATCCCCCGAAGCCTGAAAGCTGTAAGTTCCTGTGATTTTTGGAGACACAGTGAGGATCTTTAGAGTACCCATATTCTTGTTTTTTCCAAAATCCCGATTGGTCCTCCAGTCATCGTTTACAGTTCCGTTGAATGCAATTAGGCGACCGACCGCACCGGTACTCGTCAATCCAGTTCCTGTACCGGCATTTCTAAATTCAAGCGTTTTATTAGCCACGAGGTTGGAACCAGTCAGCATGATTTGGATCACGTATCGAGTGCCGCCCGCAGAACCATCCAGAACCAAGGCTACGTCAGAAGCTTTGTAATCTGCGAAAATGGTATTCCCAGCTACTCGCTTGCCTGTTCCTGTGGCGAGACCTGATTTGATTTGAGGCCAATAGCTGACCAGATTTTTTGCATCAATGGAATTTATGCATGAAGTGGAGCCTGAACCTCCGCCTGTAGATCCACCACCACTGCTACCTCCGCCACCGGAGATTCCACCGGTTCGTTCGGTGTCAAAATCAAGTTCAAATTCAAAAACGAGTTGCTTTGGTTGACTGGAATTGGACGCTCTAAATTCCCCAACTGCAGTCAAATTAAAGCTTCCGGTCCCCTCATAGGTATCTGTGGCTTTGACCGTAAAGTTGTTTAAACCACCAATCCCACTGACCGGCGTGTAAATATTACTGAACATGGTCATCGCATCGTCGAGGTAATCTTCGATTAGATCGAAACTCTTGTTTTGAGAAGGAACCCTCAAATAATAGGTGTCTCCGCCAACCGTCATGGTAAGGAATATGAATTCTTCCGAGACAGAAAGTTCCTGAATATTGCCTGTGCTTAGATCCGACCTGACCCCATCGATCAGCAAATACCCGTCAGCAATTACTTGCTCCAAAGAACCGTCAGCTGAGTTGAATTGAAGCAGATATTCCTTCACCTCGCTTTTTAACAATTCACAACCTGATAGTGGAAGTAGGCAAAAAAGTAAAACGATGCTTTTGATTAGGGAACTTTTAACTTTTTCAGAAAGGTGAGAAGAAAGATTTTTTAGTGAGAACATGTAGGGACGATAGTTGGATAAATGCAGATTTGACAGAACTTAAAAACTCCGAAATCAATTGATCCACAATATTCGATTCAATTCACTTCGGTGTCCAATACCTATTTTTAGGTAATTTTTTGACTGTTGACTTAAAAAATGATACAGTTTATATATTCGAGACAGATTCACCCAACCCATTTCGATTTGCTTTCTTATTACTTAAGGATTTGTCTCAAATTCTGTTTTAAAGCTCCTAGTAAGGCGCAAATACTCCTAGTGAGGATGGTATCTTTTGCTTTATTGCCTCTTGTGATATGGTCTTGCACTGAACCAGTCGATCAAAGTCCTCGATTCAGTGTTTTTCCAAACGAGAACTTTTCAGCCAAAGAAGCATGGGCTATTTCAGATACCCTAGAGCGAGAATTAAACCAGTTTAACCCAGGAATCACCCGTGACCAATGGTGGCTTGGGATCACTGTGACCAATCCTACGGATTCAGTTCAACAGCTGCTCTTCGTACCAAACAACCCTCACATTAACAAAATCCAGGTTTTCGAAAATGACTCGAGTCTGCCTTCCACAGAATTGGGGGATTTTTTTCCTTTTGAAAAGCGGCCCTTCCCAGATCGAGACTTGGTCATTCCATTGGAAATTCCCTCAAACAGCACCAAACGTTACCTGATGCTCTTAGATAAGGTGGGCGAAACCTTCCATATCGAACACGAGGTGATGGATTTTCAAAGTTTCTACCAACGAAAAACCATCGATACGTTAGTTATTGGCTTGTTTTTGGGCTGGATGGCTATCGTTTTCATCTTTGCCATTTTCTTCTCGACCGAACTTAAATCTTGGAGTGGTGCCATTTATGCAGCTTATGTCTTGTGTATTTCCTTTTGGTTGGCTACCCATTGGGGATTGACCTTCCAATATCTCTGGCCCGAGCAGATCGAATGGGTGGGAAAAGCCAGACCCTTTTTCAACCTTCTTACCAATGTGCTTATTCTACTTTTGGTCATTCTATTTTTTCCTCCTAGGACTACAGGAAAATTGACAGCAAAATTGATCTGGGCTACCTTGATTATTCAGTTGTGCCTTATCCTTTCGATTTTCCTTGAGCCGGATGTATTGGGTAACCCGGAGGCGAAAATTAACCTTCTCCAATTCACCTTGGTCGTCTCCCTTTTTTCCAGTGCCTTGGTGTTGTATTATCCCTTTTTGCAATGGAGAGCCAAGGTTCCGTTGGCTGGGTTTTACTTCCTCGGTATTGCCTTTTTGGCTCTATTTGGCATTATCCTCCAACTCAACCAGAAGATTCTCCCTTTAGGACTTCCACATCATCTAGTGGATTTTGGTAGTGCTTTTGGACTGATGGTAGAGACGGGTATGATCACTGCGGCCTTTGCTCGAAAAGCCTCTTTATTCAAAAAGGAGAAGGAAAAATTGACTATTGCCATTTTGGAAAAGGAAAAGCAGGTTGCGGATCAGTTGATCCAGATGCAGGAGGACGAAAGGCAGCGCCTCGGAAGAGATCTACATGACAGCATTGGTGGTATGCTGGCCAGCTTGTACATCAAAACCGAAACCATCGCTGATCAATATCCCAAAGGCCCCATGGAGGAGTTTAAGCAACTTATCCAGCAGAGCATCCAAGAGGCGCGATCCCTCA
>CALRRX020000501.1:0-3173 GCA_943370675.1 Reyranella massiliensis 521
GATCAAATCAAGTTCTCTTATTTAAGCTTGACATCAATCCTTAAAAGGAATAGTGTTTGAGTTATTTTTTTCAGGAACTGCATTCACTCTGAGTTCGATAAATTGATTGAGGTCATTGGCTCCTTTCACCAACTCAAATGCATCATACAGCTCTCCTATGGCCGTGTAGGATTCAAATTTCAGACGATTTCCTTCGACAGTGATCACTTGAAAAAGTTGGGTATTCTCTCCAGCCCGGTCTTTGATTGCCCCTTTGTCTGACCAATCTTCACCCATATTATACATCTTACCGCCGCTCACACTTACCACATAGACGGTACCGGTCAGATCTTTGATATTCACGCCGTCCATGACATTACCCTCAGGAGCAACTCTTCCTCTAGCATAGGCATGGTCATGACCTTGAAGTGCTAAATCAACTTTGTATTTATCGAAAATAGGTTTCCAAAGCGCCCGTAATTCCGAATTGTCCCGGCCATTAGAAGCTGAAAAAAGCGGATGATGATACGTCAGAATGGTCCATTTCTTCGGATTAGATGCCAATACGCTTTCCAACCATGCCGCCTGTCTTTCTTGATCTCGATTAGAATCCAAAGAAATCACTCTGACATCTTGATAATCCATATAATAGACTGTCTCCTCTAAACCTTCCGGACCATTTTGAGGAAGAGTAAACTGAGGTCTCCACTGCACAGAAAGACTGCGTTCTTTGGCATCAGACTCTTGTTGATTTTTTGCCCGATATTCATGATTGCCTGGTGTAGGCATAGATGGGACCATACTGTGAATGAAACCTCCTGCCGTAAACCATTCGTGCCATTCCTGTTCACGATGTGCCCGATTGATAAGGTCACCGGCGTGAATGATAAATTTTGCTTCAGGTGCTTTTCTGAATCCTTCTCGGATCAATCTGGACCAAAGTTCGAGCACATAATTCTGAGCATCTCCCACGTAAAGAAACGAGAATTTATCATCAGGCCTGTCGGAGGCCGTCTGAAACTGAAACCATTCACTCCATTGCTCTCCGTCCCCTACCCGATACCCATACACGGTATTTGGAAGTAGCTCTTTGAATTCTACTGAATGATAGTGAGCGACTACAGCAGCATCTTCGATGGCACTTGCATCTAGCAGTTCTGTTTTTGCCGCCATAGTCTTCCCATTTCTCCAAAATCCCGGAGAGGCAGTAGCTACGGCAATTTCAGCATATGCCTTTTTTATTTTGGTATCGGTCCTCCAAGTGACATTGACTTCAGAGGATGGGTTTTGTCCGAAATTCAAAACGATCCTATCTGGATAATCACTAGGCTTTGACCAATCTTGATGAAACTTGGGCTCTTTGTAGGTTTGATTTTGTCCAAATGCAAAACCTGTCAGCGTGATGGCGCTGATAAATAGAATCCATTTAAAATTAGTCATGGGGAAAGTGAAGGGTTGCCAAATAAGTACTGATTGGTCAAGGTAATGAAATCCCTTCTTTTTGAAAAAGTCTTTTCTGTTGCGAACTTAATGATTGTCAAATATGGAGATAGCGAAAAAACTACCTCTAGCTACAAAAAAAAAGCAGCCGGAGGTAGTCCGGCTGCAATCAAGAATCTAGTTTCAGTTTGCTTTTTGGAGGTTTTCTTTTGCCTGATTAAAGTTTGGCTCCAGAGAAATCGCTTCGTTAAATGCTGCCTTGGCTTCTGTTTTTGAGGTTTGATCAAGGTAAATCAGGCCTTTTAGATTAAGGGCAGCAGCTTTCATATTCACTTGTTGAGTCTCAGTTTCTGAAACTCCAAACCCGATTTTCTCATCAGGCTTCGCATTTTTTACAAGCATATTGACTGAATTCATAGCCTCAGCGTAACGCTTCATGGAATATTGAAGGTATGCAGATTTGTAAAGGCTGAAATTGTCTCCAGTCAGCAAATAGAGACTTTCATAATAAGGCAATGCTCTGTCAAAAGCTCCAAGCTGCTCTAGAGAATACGCTGCAATTTCCATGGCACCTGTATTCTTGTCATTGATCTTGAGGATATCCATCGCTACTAGGGCAGCAGATGCATTGATACCAGACTCAAAATACAAACTCCCAAGTGCCTCCATGTAACGCAAGTCTTCTGGATTGCGCACGATGAGATCAAACAGTTTGTTTTTCGCAACCTCCAGATCGTTATACTTCAATGCGGCCTGATATGCCATTTGGTCAGCGGCATTGAGCGCGTTTTTAATTTTTGGATCCAGTTTAGGGATAGAATCAGAGGCAGTTTGGCTAAAAGCTACACCTGAACAAATAAACATTAAGAATACTAGTACTACTCGCTTTGACATAATTTGATACTGATTAAGATTTACTTTGGGGAGAAAGCCCTTTCTCAAGAGCTATGTTCAACATAAGATTTCTTGCCTCCTCAGGGTTATTTTGGATTCGGCCTTCCAATATAGCTTCTTTGATTTCTTCTTTGATATCGCCGATAATTTTTGAAGGGGGAATTCCAAAAGTTTCCATGATTTCCTCACCGCTTATTGGAGGCTGAAAATTACGAACTTGGTCTTTTTCTTCGACCTCTAAAAGCTTCTGTTCGACTTTGTCAAAATTATCAAGATACTTCTGGACTTTTTTATTGTTTTTGGAAGTGATGTCTGCCCGGCATAGCTTCATTAGATCATCAATATCATCTCCAGCGTCAAACAATAGCCTCCTTAAAGCAGAATCAGTCACTTCATCTTTGACCAATGCGATAGGCCTCAGGTGAAGTTTCACCAATTTTTGAACATACTTCATTCGATCATCCATCGGAAGCTTTAGCCTTCTGAATATCCCTGGGGTCATTCGCGCTCCCTTATCTTCATGACCATGGAAAGTCCACCCCACTTTTGGATTGAATCTCTTGGTAGCTGGCTTGGCAATATCATGTAGGATTGCCGCCCATCTCAGCCAAAGATCGGCTGAGAATTGACACACATTATCCAATACCTGAAGCGTATGGTAGAAATTATCCTTATGAGATTTGTCATCCACAGAATCTACTCCCTGCAGGTCTACCAATTCAGGAAAAAACTCATGAAGCAATTTGGAAGCAAAGAGTAATTTGAATCCGTAAGAAGGCTTGGCAGTAAGGATTACCTTATTCAATTCATCGATGATTCGTTCTACTGAGATGATTTGAAGCCGATTTGCATTTTCTGAC
>CALRRX020000502.1:0-3166 GCA_943370675.1 Reyranella massiliensis 521
AATAGCTTGACTTTACCGTTGTAAAGCTTGACAATTTTTTCTTTTTCAGGTGCAATAGACCTGATGTAGGAACGGATTTGATCGTAAGTTGACTCTTCTTCTACGGTGATTGCGTCGAATGATTCATTGAGCAGGTCTCTCACAAGTGAGGAAGCCATACTCATCTCTCCGATGATTTTGTCCCGGCTTTTTGCTTTCAGCAATTTTTTCATCCCTTCTTCCCAATTGGTGAGAAGATTCCGAAGGTCTTTATCAAGTTCCGTCACGGACTGTCCTTCGGCTACCGTTCGGATAATTACTCCGAAGTTGGCAGGTTTGATTGAATTGATGAGTCTTAGCAGCCTTTTACGCTCCTCACTGCTGCGAATCTTTTTGGATACATTGACAGTATCTGAAAAAGGAACGAGCACTAAGTAGCGTCCGGGTAGAGAGAGCTCACAGGATAATCGAGGGCCTTTTGTGGAAATAGGTTCTTTGACGACCTGTACCAAAACCTGAGTAGTCTTGGCTAGAGTTTTGTCGATTTTTCCGACTTTATCTATTTCAGGCTCGTTTTCAAACCCCTTTAGCATGTAGTTAGTGTAGTTGTTGTTGCGTACCATTTTGGTAAACTTCAACAGACTATTGACATTCGGGCCGAGGTCCTGGTAATGGAGAAACGCATCTTTCTCGTAACCCACATCAATGAACGCAGCATTGAGTCCATTGACGATCTTTCGGACCGTGCCCAAATAAATGTCTCCTACTTTGAACTGATTGTCCATTCCTTCGGAATGTAATTCAACCAGCTGCTTTTCCTGTAGCAAGGCAATTCGACTCCCATTTTGAGCAGAATCTATTAACAATTCCGTACTCAAATTTTCGTCTTATAATATGTAAATGAACGTAGTGTATAAAAACGGGAAAAGAAGAAGTGTATTACTTCTTCTTATGTCTGTTTTTTCTCAGTCTTTTCTTACGCTTGTGAGTCGCGATCTTATGTCTTTTTCTTTTTTTACCGCAAGGCATAGTCTTTTGAATTTAAAGTGTTTAGAATAATTTATAGCTTGTCGAGGTAGCTTTGAACACTACTAATGATCATCGGATCTTGAGTAATTTTCTTAACAGACTCAAACTGTGCTTTCGCTTTGTTTTTTTCATTGGACTCAAAATAGCTGACTGCCAAATAAAATTGCCCTTGAACGTTTTGCGGATGATACTTAATCAATTCCTCAAATCGCTCAGCAGCTTTCTTATATTGACCCGACTGCATGGACAATACACCCATGTTAAACAACCCGTCCTCATTTTGCGGATCCTTCTCGAGAACTTCCCGAAGCATGGTGATTCCTTGCATAGGATTGGCCGAAGACACATAAGTCATGGCAATCTTTGTTTTCAAATCCAATCGGTTTGGATCTTTTTCCAAAACCTTATTTAGGTAATTTCTGGTCTTTCCGGCTAATGCTTCTACTTTATTCTTATCGAGAGCAAAAGAAAACGCTTCATAAGATGCTTTTCCCGCTTCTTCAGCCAAGAATAAATTATCTGGATAAGCTACAGCTGCCTGATCCCAATAATACGCAGCACTGTCAAATAAACCCTCTTCTTTATACAAACCTGCAAGAACCTTAGCGGTTTTCACTTTCTCTTCCTCGGAAGGAGCATTGAGGAAGCTTTGAATTAGCTGATCGGCTTGAGTTCTATTTTCAGAAGAAAGCTCATTCTCGTGTGATTCGGAGATTACATCTTTAGGAGTATCGGATTGATCTCCAGACTCCTCAACTTTGGCCGCTGTAGCATCGTTGTCTACCACCACTTTAGGAAGCGAAAACAACACCACGATGGCTATTATTCCGACCGCAACAAGAATGAGCTGTGATTTTTTCATGTCAATGTACTCTCAGAATTAATCCTGAGCAGCCAATTGTTTGATTTTTTTGCTGTTTTTGATTTTCTCTACAAACACTTTGGAAGGCTTAAATGCCGGGATGTAGTGCTCGTCGATCACGATAGCTGTATTCTTGGAGATGTTTCGGGCGATTTTCTTAGCTCTCTTCTTATTGATAAAGCTACCAAATCCTCTTACATAGATATTTTCTCCCTCTGCCATAGAGTCCTTTACAACTTTAAAGAACGCCTCAATGGCTTGTGTCACATCATCCTTCTGGATTCCGGTTTTGTCGGAAATCTTGGTGATTACTTCTGCTTTTGTCACAGTGATTTTAATTTAGAAATTACGAAATAAGCTTAACAACCTATTAACCAAGTGTTTTTGGGACTGCAAATGTACGAGAACCAACGCAATTAAAAAACATATTCAAAAAAATTCCCTTGGTTTGTATTCAGAAATATCCCGCCATATGAACAGTAAAAAGTCTGAAAATCAAGCTTTTTCAAATCAAATAATTTCTTGGTATAGAGAAAATCCTCGAGAATTACCTTGGAGAGAAACCTCCGATCCATACAAAATCTGGCTTTCAGAAATCATTCTTCAGCAAACTCGGGTGGCACAAGGTTTACCTTATTATCATGCTTTCACCCAAGCTTTCCCAACAATAAGAGATTTGGCACTTGCCACTGAATCGGAGGTGCTCAGGCTTTGGCAAGGCTTGGGCTACTACAGCAGAGCTCGAAACCTACACGGATGCGCCAAGTATATCTGGCATGAATTAGGTGGAGAATTTCCATCTACCTATGATTCATTGATAGAGCTTAAGGGCGTGGGCAGCTACACAGCTGCAGCCATCTCGAGTTTTGCCTTTGGAGAGGTCAAAGCTGTTGTAGATGGAAATGTGTTTCGTGTGCTTTCAAGGTATTTAGGGATAGAAACAGATATCGCAAGTGGAAAAGCAAAAAAGGAATTTGAAGAATTGGCTAATCAACTAATTCCAAAAGAGACCCCTGGCGAATTTAATCAAGCCATGATGGATTTTGGAGCAAGGCAGTGCGTTCCTAAAAACCCAAACTGTGATCTTTGCCCGCTTAAGGGCAATTGTTTTGCATTCAAAAACAACTTGGTAAATGCCTTACCTGTAAAAATCAAAAAAACCAAGGCCAAGGATAGAACCTTAGATTATCTTGTTATTCGTTGCGCGGATGCTTTGGTTTTAAATAAGAGAAGCCAAGGCGATATTTGGACCGGATTGCATGATTTTCCAATACTTAATGAAGATAGAACAACATT
>CALRRX020000503.1:0-3158 GCA_943370675.1 Reyranella massiliensis 521
AAACAAAAGATTAACAGGGGTAAAGTTAAATTACTGTGATATGGACATTCCAAGATTTGTGGCAAAGAAGGTGCTGAGTCAGATTGGCAAGCAAAAAGTAATCATGCTTTATGGTAGCCGTCGCACAGGCAAGACTACCCTTATCGAGGAAATCCGTCAAGCTTATGCTGAAACTACACTTTTCCTTTTGGGTGAAGACGCTCAAGTGGCTGAGGTATTACAAAACAGGACTGTAGCCAACTACAGGCAGCTAATTGGAGATAAGAAACTGGTCATCATTGATGAGGCACAGGCAGTGCCTCAAATCGGTAAAATCTTGAAATTGATGATCGATTCCATTCCTGGGATTACCATCATCGCAACAGGTAGTAGTAGCCTGGATTTGATCAATGATGCCGGGGAACCCTTGGTTGGCCGACAGTTGGTTCATCAGTTATTTCCCTTGGCGCAGGTAGAGTTTTCTCAAACCGAAAACCTGATTGAAACTTTGGGAAGACTGGAACACCGACTGATCTATGGAGGTTACCCGGAGCTGATTCACCTTTCTACCTTGGAGGAAAAAGAGGAATACTTAAAGTCCCTTGTCAATTCTTACTTGTTGAAGGACTTGCTGGCCTTGACCAATATCAAGGGGGCTGACGTCTTGTTTCGCCTGCTTAAGCTCTTGGCGTTTCAGGTTGGGAGTCAGGTAAGTACGGTTGAGTTGGGCAACAGCCTTCAGCTGAACAAAGAAACGGTGGATCGCTACATGGATTTGCTGTCCAAAGTCTTTATCATTTTTCCGCTGAGCGGCTATAGTCAAAACCTCCGGAAGGAAGTAAGCAAATCGAAGAAATGGTATTTCTATGACAATGGTATCCGAAATGCCTTGATCAATAATTTCAGTCCGATGGCTTTCCGCAACGATATCGGCCAACTTTGGGAGCAATGGATGATTTCTGAACGGATGAAGTTCAATTCATCGAAAGGCTATGCTCCGGATTATTATTTCTGGCGAACCTATGATGGTCAGGAGATTGACTTACTGGAAGTAAACAGTCAGCAGGAGATTCAGGGATTAGAATTTAAGTGGGGAACCAAAAAACCTAAAGTGCCAGCTGCTTTTGCCAAGGCTTATCCCGATGCAAAGTGGGATGCGGTGTCAAAGGAGAATTTTCTGGAGTGGGTGCGCTAGAATTCCCGTAGATCAACGCAGAAAAAAACGCAGATTACCGCAGAACAATGTGATTTGATCTTAGCGGAAGGTGCATCTGGAAATCTACGGACTCCTTCCCCTTAATGATTTGATGAATAACTTGAAGTTTGAAGTCGACCACATTCTTGATTTTTCTACTAAAAAAATTGCCCCCAAAAAGTTAGAAACTTTTTGGGGGCACATCACTTCCAGATGGTTTTCCCTTCTTATGTATAGCGTCTTTTGTCTAATCTCTAGCTTCTCGATTCTCACACCACATCTTCCCCTCTCAGCTTCACCACGGCGCCTTCGAGGATATCTCCGATGCGGATTTGGCAGGCAAGGCGGGAGGTAGGGAAATATTCAGGAAGATTTTCCAGCTGATCAAGCTCCACGTCTGTGGCATCTCCCAAGCCGTCTTTTCCTTCCAAAATCTCCACATGACAGGTAGCACAAAGTGCCATTCCACCACAAGTTGCTAAGACCGGATATTCTGAAGCCTTCAAAATCTCCATCAGGCTCAAGCCCATGTCGGCAGGTGCTTCTACTTCTTGACGGTTGCCGTCGTGGTCTTCTACAGTGAATTTAATCATGGCTGGTGAAAGGTTTAGAAGGCGTTGACGCCGTTTACAGTAGTGTATTTGAAGCTGAGTTTTTGGTCAGGATACACGTATTTGAAGGCAGAGTGCATCATGATAGCGGCCTCGTGGAATCCGCAAAGGATCAGTTTCAGTTTGCCCGGATAGGTATTGATATCACCGATCGCGTAGATTCGTTCCACTCCTGTAGAGTAGTCTCGGGTGTCCACTTCGATGGCGTTTTTGTCGATGCTGAGTCCCCAATCGGCGATTGGGCCTAGCTTTGGAGAAAGGCCGAAAAGTGGAATCAGGTAATCTGCCTCGATGCTCAAGTCTTGCTTGTTTTTGTCTTCCAAGATCACGGTTTCCAATTTGCCGTTCCCGTTTACTTCTTTCAGGTTAGCGGAAAGGATCAAGTCGATTTTACCGTTGTTAGCCAGATCAAATACTTTGGAAGCCGAGTCAGGAGCTCCACGGAAAGTTTCATTTCGGTGTACCAGTGTAACTCTCTTGGCCACTTTGGCTAGGAAGATCGTCCAGTCCAACGCAGAGTCTCCACCACCGGCGATGACCACATTTTTGTCACGGTAGGTTTCCGGATTTTTGACCATGTAGTTGATCCCTTTTCCTTCGTATTCTTCGAGGTTGGTCAGCACAGGTTTTCTAGGCTCAAAGCAGCCCAAACCACCGGCAATGATAATGACTTTGGCGTGAACCTTTGTTTTGTCGCTTGTCGTGACGATGAAGCTTCCGTCTTCTTGCTTGTCCAGATGATCCACTCGCTCGCCTAGGGTAAAGGTAGGCTGGAAAGGTTTTGCCTGCTCCATCAGATTGTCCACGAGATCCTGAGCTTTCACTTCAGGGTATCCAGGGATATCATAGATCGGTTTCTGAGGATAGATTTCAGACAGCTGACCTCCGATTTGAGGAAGGGCATCGATCAGGTGGCATCGCATTTTGAGCAAACCTGCTTCAAAAACTGCAAAAAGGCCCACTGGTCCAGCTCCGATGATGCAAAGGTCAGTGTGGATCATGTTTGTATTCATTGCTTTTGAGGTAACCGTGTAGGTTTGAAATATTTGGTGTAATGATAATTAGTATGCTAACTACTTTTAATCCTCAATGGTTTGACCGTCCAAATTTTGGTAGATTGTATCTAAAATCCGCTTGAATTCCTCGAAATCGGTTTCGGTTAGATTTTCCCAAGCTTTCTCTCGAATCTCCAGCACTTTGGGTTTCAGTTCTGTGACTTTTGCTACCCCGCTTTCGGTCAGGTGAAGTTGGAATCTCCGCCGGTCCTGAGGATGAGTTACCCGCTCTACGTACCCTTTTTTGCAAAGCAAATCGATGATCCGAGTGAGCGTGGGATGATCTTTAAATACCAAATTGGCCAGTTCTGTTTGACT
>CALRRX020000504.1:0-3156 GCA_943370675.1 Reyranella massiliensis 521
AAATCGGTACGCAAAAATGGCTAGCCCTCTTCTTCAGTGGCATGGAAGCTTGGCATGACTGGAAGCGTACCGGCTATCCCGACATCAAGCCAGGTCCAGCGGCATTTATCGCAACCGTTCCCGTAAGATTCATGTATCCGGGCAGCGTGCAGTCGCTCAATGGCGACAACTACAAAGCCGCCATCGCACGTCAGGGTGCCGACGCTATCACCACCCGTGTATGGTGGGATGTGAAATAATCCAGAATCTTTTATATTGACTTCAGATCTGCCGACCCATTTGGGCGGCAGATTCTTTTCCCTCCCAAAAACAATGAAGAAACTATCTCTTTTGCTCCTGTTTGTAGGAGCACTTAGCATTGGGGCTTTTGCCCAAACAAAAACCACCAAGACTGAAAATATCGTCTTGATTACCTTTGACGGACTGCGTTGGCAAGAGCTTTTCAAAGGAGCAGATTCCTTGATGATCGACGACACAGGCATGATCGATCGCGCTGGTTCGCTTTTGGCAGATTACTGGCATACTGATCCGATCAAGCGCCGCGAAATGCTGTTTCCCTTTTTCTGGAACACCATCGGCAAGCAGGGTCAGATTTATGGTAACCGTGCCTACGGCAATAAGGTGGACAACAGCAACAAAATGTGGTTTTCCTACCCAGGTTACAATGAGGTTTTGAGCGGCTATGCAGACGATGCCCGCATCAACTCCAACTCCAAGATCAACAATCCGAATGTGACTTTTCTAGAACACCTCAATAATCGACCTGAATACAAAGGCAAAGTGATGGCGTTTGGCAGTTGGGATGTGTTTCCTTACATCATCAATAAGGAGCGCAGCGGTATTCCAGTCAATGCAGGATTTGATCTTGCTACTGGAAATAACCTAACCGATGTAGAAAAAACGATCAACCGCCTACAGCAGGAGATCCGTGGTCCTTGGGGCGGGGTAAGATTGGATCCTTTTACACATCACTATGCCCTCGAGGCAATCAAAAAGCATAAGCCAAAAGTACTCTATATTGCCTATGGTGAGACAGATGATTGGGCGCATGGTGGCAAGTACGATCAGTACATCTGGTCAGCCAAGCAGACGGATCAATACATCAAGGAAATCTGGGAAACCCTCCAAGCTGATCCGCAATACAAAGACAAAACAACCTTGATCATCAGTGTGGACCACGGTCGCGGCATCACCAAAAATAGCTGGAAAAGCCATGGCGCCGATGTGCCTCAGGCTGGTCAGATCTGGCTGATGGCGATGGGTCCCGATACTCCTGCTACTGGCGAAATGAAAGTTGATGGGCAGTGGTCATCCGCCATGGTCGCTCGAACTGTTTTCCAATTGCTAGGATTGGAATATCCAGAAACCAAGGCTGCTCCGGCAGTGAAGGAAATGATCAAATGAAACAAGTGATTTTTGGAATCATTGCAGGGCTAGTCTTACTGTCCTGCACTAAAATCTCCACTGAAAATGCCTCTCCGACCTATCGGGAGGCATTTTTTGCTGAGGAGGAGTTGATCGGGGAGTTTTTGGAAGAAGCTTGGCCTGCAAACATGCTCGCGCTGGATTCGGGCTGGATTTTTTTGGGAAAAGATTCCATTCCGGGAATTGAAAGATCTCTCCCTGAATTTGGTCTTGGAGAGAAACTGGATTTGCCTCATCGAATTTCTTTTCCCAATCATTCCCTTTGGTACCAAAAGGAGATGAATTTGGAAAAGGGTGTTTTGTTCATTGACGGGGACGATGGCGTGCAGCTTTGGGTGGACGAGCATCGGATTCCGAGGTCAGCAGATGGTGAGTTTTTTGATGTCCCTGCGGGAAAAAACTCCCTGCTTACCATTCGTGTGGTCAACAATGCCATGGCGGGTGGTTTGAGGAAGGTTCGCTGGATAGCTGATGAAGACTTTTCGAATTGGACTAGTAGGAAAAAGCAAACTCGCGATTCGATTTTGGCTGTTCGCAAAGTGCTCCTGCTAAGCGATGAATCTAAAAAAGAGGATTTATCCAATCTGGACTGGAGAAAAAAGAAGCAAGAATTGGAGGATTTTCCGGTTTTGATGACAACGCCTGTGCTGATGCTTGGCACCGATCAGACTTGGTTTGTCCGATGGGTGAGCGAAAAAGGAGGTGGAGCAAGTATTCAGTTTTCGACTGGCGAAAAACTAGAACTGCAATCATCAGACGGAATTTTCACCCTTCCTCTATCAGAAGCTAAATCTGAATTTTCCATTAGGCAGGGCCAAGCTTTTCAGGGAAATTTTGGGTTTGTCAAACCTGATTTTGGGGAAAAGGTCAAGCTCGCCCTTTGGGGAGATTCGCAGGGAGGTTGGGCTACTTTTCATCAGATTGCCCAAGTGATTAGGGAAAAGCAGGTCGACCTCAGCATCGGTGCCGGTGACTTGGTCAATAACGGTTCTGAGGAATATGCCTATCCCCGATTTCTTCAGAAGCTAAGTCTGATGCAGACCGCCCAACTGCCTGTGCCAGGCAATCACGACTACGATGGGTTTTACGAAGATCTTGATCCGATTTTGCTTCGATCCTATGTATTCAGAGCCAAAGAACCGCGCTATGGATTTCAGCAAGCTGGGCCTGTGGCGATCCTCACGCTTGATCCTAATGAGAATTTCCCGGTCAGTATTCCTGAAAATTCGGCTCAGCGAAAACTGCTGGAAGAGGTCTTTAACTCTGAAAATTGGAAGCAGTCCCCTTGGAAAATGGTGGTGCTTCACCAGCCACCCTATTCTCAAGGTTGGCCAGGGTATCATGGAGAAAAGAGCATTCGGGACTTACTGGAGCCCTTTTTTCACCAAGGGAAAATCGACTTGGTCGTAGCTGGACACACCCATGACTATGAGCGATTGACCAAGCAGTTTTCGGGGAATTCGGTCCACTTTTTAATTGTAGGAGGAGCAGGTGGAGGCTTGGAGCCGGAAGGTCAGGATTCGGATTTTCCAAAAATGGATCGAATCATCAAGAAAAATCACGTGGCGATTGCTGAGGTGGACAAAGCTAAATTCAAGCTTCAGGTTTTGGGGATTTCAGGAGAGATTCTGGACGAAATCACTTTTAAAAAAGAAAGGTGAAATGAATAAGACCTGACAGGTTTTCAAAAACCTGTCAGGTCTTACCTTAGTTTTAAAGCAGTTTAAAAGC
>CALRRX020000505.1:0-3154 GCA_943370675.1 Reyranella massiliensis 521
CGCCTATGGAGTCAGTCTCTTGCACAGGTATTTAGAAAGTCTCCTCTAAAAAATTTCCGGCAGTCTTCTGATTTGCCGGATTTTTTTTGACCTTAAGCCATTAATAGTTGACTACCTATGAGTGAATCCAAGACTTTTCTCTGCATCTCCAATTATTTCAAAGGAAACGCCTTTTTGACTGCCTTGAAAAAACAAGGTAACCGTGTTTTTCTCGTCACTACCGAGCAGCTTCGTGACAAACCTTGGGCGGTGGAGTACATCGACGAGATTTTCTACATGCCAGGACAAGATCTGGACTGGGACATGGACTTGCTATTAAAAGGTGTGGGCGGATTCATGAAAGAGCATAAAGTGGATGCCATTGTTGCCTTGGATGATTACGATGTAGAAAAAGCAGCTTTTCTCCGCGAAAACTTCCGAATTCCAGGAATGGGTCAAACGACCGGTCGCTACTTCCGAGATAAGTTAGCGATGCGGATCAAAGCCAAAGAAGCAGGAATCCGTGTTCCGGCATTTTCCTCGCTTTTCCATAATGCAGACATCAATCACTTTGCAGATACTGTTCAGGCTCCTTGGGTACTCAAGCCTCGTTCGGAAGCTTCTGCCCACGGTATCATCAAAGTCCACGACAAAGAATCCCTTTGGAAGCATTTGGATGAATTGGGGGACAATCGGATTTATTACCTCATCGAGCAGTTCAAACCCGGTGATGTCTACCATGCTGATGGACTTCAATTGGAAGGAAAGACCTTGTTTTTGACTGTTTCCAGGTACTTGGCTACTCCCATGGAGATTTCCCAAGGCGGAGGAATTTTCCGCTCCGCAAATATTCCTTACGGATCGGATGACGACAAAAAGATCAAAAAGGTGAACGAAGCCATCATGAAAGCCTTTGGTTTGAAAAATGGAGCTTCCCACACCGAATTCATCAAATCTCGTGAAGATGGAGAAATCTACTTCTTGGAGACTGCCTCAAGGGTAGGAGGAGCACATTTGGCTGAAATGGTCGAAGCAGCGACTGACATTAATCTTTGGGCAGAATGGGCCAAAATCGAGGATGCCGTGGCCAAAAATCAAGCCTACTCACTTCCTAAAGTTGCTAAAAACTACGCCGGAATCGTTCTCACCCTCTCCAAATATGAGCATCCTGACCTCAGCAGCTTTGACGATTCTGAGGTTTGTTTCCGAGTTCCTTTGGAATACCATGCGGGATTAATTGTCAAGTCATCCAAGCAAGAGCGCGTCATGCAGCTACTTGACCAATATGCCGAACGTTTTGCCACAGAACTTTCTGCTACTGCCGAAGCCCCTGAAGTTAAAAAGTTTCATTGATTCTTTTTGTCAACGGTCCACAGACCACAGTCGACCGTGTCCTAGTGAACTTTTCCAAAGTTCTAAACTTTGGAAAAGTTTACCTGTCTGAATTCCTGCTTCAAGGGTCCTGCAGATTTTGTCTTGCATCTTGCCTCTAGCATCTTACCTCTGTTTTCAAAACTTCTCCTCTACTCCCAAACCAAACAGAGCAAAGTCGTACTTCACCGGGTCTGCTGGATCAAACTCGCGAAGTCGCTCGGTAAGCTCCAAAGCGGTTTGCCAGTCGGTTTGCTTTCGAGTGATCAAACCTAACTTTCTTGCAACCCGATCGACGTGAAGGTCGCAGGGACAAATAAGTTGAAAAGGCTGGATTCTTTTCCAAATTCCAAAATCCACTCCTTTGTCATCTTCTCTCACCATCCAGCGGAGATACATATTGATCCGCTTGCAGGCAGCTTTCCTAAGAGGCGTGGCAATGTGTTTTTTGGTGCGGGAGGGTGCATCAGGAAGGCTAAAAAAATACTCGTGAAATCGAGTCAAGATGGACTCCATGCTGTCTGTTTTTCCGGTTTGCCCGATCAAAAAAGCGTCTTCCAAACTCTCATGCTTTCTATAATACCACGAGAGGAAATGGATGAAATACAAGGTATCCACTTCATTGAACGTTCGGTGCTTGAAGTTCAAAAGGGATTTTAAATCTTCTTCCTGATGATGCAAGAGGAAATCATGAGGAGCATTGTCCATGAGTGAAAACAGCTCCAAACACTTATTGATGATGGTTTTGCGTTGGCCCCAAGCTAGGATCGCAGCAAAGAATCCGGAAATCTCGATATCCTGTTTTTTGGAAAAGCGGTGAGGAATGGAGATCGGATCCAAGGTGATAAAACCGGGCTGATTGTATTGGACGACCTTTTCATCCAAAAAATCCTTCAATGCACTCATAGCGCGACTTTCACTTCTCCACCCTGTGTCCCGTCAAACCATTTGAAGGAAAGTTCCTGATCGGTTTTTTCGGATACATGCCAGTCAAAACATTTGATATTGGTCAGTGAGCGAAGGCTATCTTCATCCGGATTGTAGAGGCAAATGTCAAAATCGGGCATTTCCTTCGCGTCGAGGGTATTCCACTTTTCTAGAATAAAACCCTCTTCGATCACTCTTACTTTTTTCCCAAATACAAAATCACTCAACACCGAAGGCACTCCGTCTTTTCTCCTCAGTTGAAAACCAGACGGTCCAAACATGATCTGCTTGATCAATTTGGCTTCCAGCAAGTCGTTAGAATAAGGCAAGGTCTCCCAGTCAGATTCTTTAAAAACCACCTTTTTACCTTCGGGTCTGAGTTTGGTCAAAAGCTGGGATAGCTTGGAAAAAAGAAAGGTCAAGCCAATAAAAATCAGTCCAAAACTTGCCAGAATAGGATAAGAAATGATGAAGATGGCATTCCAAATAAACCGAAAGAGGTGATGGAAGAAAAGCTGGAACTTGTTCATGATCGGGTACTCAAGTGACAAAGGTACCCCCAACCGTCAAAAATCCCAAGGAAAGCTTTGCCAGAGAAAAACCTTGACTCGAAAGCATAAAAAAAGGGGCATCGAAGCCCCCATTTTCTATCACTGAAATATCTTTTAGTACAAAATCTCTACAGGAAATCTGGCGTTGACTGCCTTGAGCTGATCAAATGCCGCTTGCGATAGCTTGATGACCAGTTTGGAGTTATCGCCAGTATCAGGAAGTGTGCCTACTACTCTGGCAAATATGGTGAGGTCATTTTCCTCATTTTTCACCCGAATCACACTTCCTACAGGCGCAGTTCGGTGAAGAACGAGGTACTTTTTAT
>CALRRX020000506.1:0-3138 GCA_943370675.1 Reyranella massiliensis 521
TTCGTTTCAGGCGTACCTGATGGGATTCCTGCTTCTACTTTGGTTTCTCACTTTTCCAGTCCTGGAAATAAAATGAATACCGCATTTGCCAAAGGCGCAATTGGGTCGATCATGGTGACGATGGGTGCGAATTTCTCCAATACCAATCCGGTGCTTCAGTCCAATGTGGCTTTGAATCCCGAAAAAACGACGGCCTATGGACGTGGCTTTGTCGGGAATTTGGGTTTTGCACTCAACGGAAGCAGGTCTTTCCTGACGGGATTGTTTTTGAATTCGGGGAAAAATCTCAACCAAACCTTAGCGGATATCAAAGCCCGGAAAAATTCTTCCTTTGAGTTTCCGGTCACCTTTTCTGCAAGTTATTCGAATGCTCATTCCGAATATGAAAGCCACAATGTGATCGGCCTAATTCCTGGTTCGGATCCTAAGTTGAAAAATGAGTATGTCGTCCACTCGGCGCACCTCGATCATGTGGGAATCGGAAGACCGGAAAACGGTGATTCCATCTACAATGGTGCACACGACAATGCTTCCGGCGTGGCCTCACTTTTGGAAATCGCCCGTGTTTATGTCAATGGAAAAGCAAAACCGAAGCGCTCTGTTCTCATCGTGATGGTGACTGCCGAAGAGATGGGTTTGGTGGGATCGGCCTATTTTGCAGCAAATCCTTCTGTTTCTAAATCATCCATCGTAGCCAATGTGAATACCGACATGCCAACAGTGATCGCGCCTTTGCTTTCCGTGGTTCCTTTGGGAGCGGAACATTCCAGCCTGATGGGAAATGTGAAGTTTGCGGCGGATTACCTTCTATTGGATGTGGAAAAAGATCCCGAACCTGAGCAAAATCGTTTTGTCCGAAGTGATCAATACAGCTTTGTGGTCAGCGGGATCCCTGCTTTGCATATCAAATACGGAAACAAGACCAACATCCCGGGATTCGACTTGGACAAATTTGTCAAAGAATGGAGAGCCAAGTACTACCATCGAGCAGCCGACGGAATGGATGGAATTTTCAATTTCACCGCAGCCAAGACTTATGTCCAGCTGAATTTCCTGATCAGCTATTCGATTGCTAATACCTCGGCTAAGCCAGTTTGGAATCCTGGAGATTTATTCGGCGCCGGAGTCAATTGATTTCTGACTGATTTAAAAATGAGTAGACCTTCCAGGTTTTAAAACTTGGAAGGTCTTTTTTTAGTGTTTATGATCCATTCGGTGCTTTTTCAAAACATCCTCACCGAAATCATTTCCCTTTTCCCTCCAAATGCTGTGAATGTGGTTGGCATTGTCTAGGAATCCCACATTGTCGTACTCGATCAGAAAGTCTGGGCTGTGAATGATATAATAATGTGCCTTCATCGGTTCATAGCTCCCAATCCAGGCAAAATATACGGAATCCATTCCTCGGGCGTGGAGCTTGGCTAGGTACTCTTCAGCCTTTTGATGGTCCAGATTTCCGATGTATTCCTCGATCAGGTAGTGGAGGATTTTTTGTTGGCCATCATTAAGCTCGGAGCCCTTGATTCCCCGGAATTCCTCTAGCCATTGTGGTCTATCAGGACTGGTAATGATGTCTCCCGGTACTTTTTCGCTTAGAGTCGCCTTGGCTTTTTGTGTTTCATCCAAGGCATTAATCAGCCAAAAGCCATAATCCTCTTCCTTGCTCAGTGGCCGCAACCCAGCGTATTGCGTATCCTCGACAATGGCCGGATCCGATCCCATAAACAGTGGCGTCATGGTGATCAAGTCTCCCGCCGCTGTGATGTTTATTGAAAGGTGGTGACCTTCGAATTTTAAGCCCCAAATGTCCTCGGTTTGTGGATTGCCGGCGATGGCAACATAGTAGTTGCCATAATCCCAGTTGAGCTTTCGGATAAACTGCATGCTCCGCTCGTTGACTTTTCCCTGCTGAAACTGGATCTCGAACAGCTCGTGCAAGATGTCATCTACCTGCATGATGGCAAAGGTCTTCAGGTATCCTTGGGAGCTAAAAAGCGAACTGAGCACCTTGTGAAATGCGATTTTACTTTTCTCCGAAAGGTCGCCATACTTTAAACCAGATCTGGATTTAAGGCCCAGTGGCAAGTTGCTCCAATTGGTTCGTGCACTGTCGCTAAAGTCAATGAAAACAGAGTCTTGCTGTGGCTTCTCGAGTGTTTGGATAAAACCGACCGTGGCAGATTTGACTTTTTCAGCACTTTGTGCCCAAGTCTGCCAAGTGAATAGGAGGAAAAACAGCGAGAAAAAGATCTTTTTTGCCATGGAGGTTTTTTTGAGGATAGATAAGGTAGGTGAAAAACAGTACTTTTTGTAAGTTCTTTGAAAATTCTGATTCTTAACTAGCTCTTAATGAGCTTCCTCAAGAAGATAATTTAGGCAGTCAAAGGCAGGTGAATGTAAAAACTGGTGCCTTCGCCTACGGTTGACTCCACTTTCAAATCTCCACCGTGTGCTTTGATGATGTCATAGCTGAGGCTCAGTCCTAGTCCCGTCCCTTTTCCGGATGGTTTTGTGGTGAAGAAAGGCTGGAAGATTTTCTCTCTGATCGTCTCAGGTATTCCAGGTCCGTTGTCACTAACAATGATGATCACCTCATTTGAAGTTTTTTGGGTGCTTATCGTTACTTGAGGCTTTGACCTGGCTGAACTTTCACCTTGGTCAGAAAGAGATCTCGCCTGTTCTGTACAGGCATAAAATGCATTGTTGATCAGATTGAGCAATACCCTGCCGATATCTTGAGATACTACTTCTACTTGAGGCAAAGAAGTATCCAAGGCTGTTTTGAAGTCTGCGTTGAAGCTTTTGTCCTTGGCCCTCAACCCGTGAAAGCTCAATCGTAGACATTCATCGGCGAGCTGATTGAGGTCGGTGGGTTCTTTTTTGCTTTCGCTTTTGCGGCTGTGTTCCAGCATTCCCTTTACGATCGAACCGGCTCTTTTCCCGTGCGTATTGATTCGTGACAGGTTTCCTTTGAGTTCCGAAGCCAGAAATTTCGCCTCCTCCAGATCTCCCTTTTCCATTTCTTGGTTCATCTCATCCACCAGTTCCATGCTGAGCTCGGAGAAATTGTTCACAAAGTTGAGCGGGTTTTGGATCTCATGGGCAATTCCCGCGGTCAACTCTCCCAAGGAGGCCATC
>CALRRX020000507.1:0-3134 GCA_943370675.1 Reyranella massiliensis 521
TGATCCGTGCCTACAAAGATCAGGTGGAGTTCGTCGGACTTTCGGATAAAAATGAAGGCCGCATGAAGTACGGCAAAACCTTTATGGGTGTTGACTGTCCACTGTTTCTCAGTGCAGACCAAATGCTCAAGGAAACCAAACCTGATGTGCTGATCGTCACCACCATGGACAGCACCCACCATGAATTTATCGTGAAAGGCCTTCTGGCTGGGATGAATGTCATTTCCGAAAAGCCCATGACTACCGATGAGGTCAAAGTCAAAGCTATCCTTGATGCGGAACGTAAGTCAGGCAAAAAACTGATCGTTACTTTCAACTACCGCTATTCTCCACATCGCCAAAAACTATACGAGCTACTCCGTGCAGGCGAGATCGGCACCATCACTTCCGTGGATTTCCACTGGTATTTGGACACCTCTCACGGTGCGGACTACTTCCGAAGATGGCATGGTAGAAAAGAATTTGGCGGTACGCTGTTGGTACATAAATCGACTCACCATTTTGACCTGCTCAACTGGTGGCTGGACTCTGATCCGGAGGAGGTCTTTGCCTATGGTTCCTTGGAGTTTTATGGAAAAAATGGTCCTTTCCGATCCAAAACCTGCCGTGGCTGTCCTCATGCGTCCAAGTGTGATTTCCATTGGGACATTACAAAAAATGAGCATCTGACCAAGCTATATGTGGAAAACGAACAGTACGATGGCTATCATCGTGACGGCTGTGTATTCCGTGAAGAGATCGATATCTACGACAAGATGGCCGTGCAGATCAAGTACAAAAACAAAGTGCAGGTCAGCTATTCTCTTACGACCTATTCTCCTTACGAAGGCTATCGAATTGCCTTCAATGGAACGGAGGGTCGCCTGGAAGCTTGGATCAAGGAAAGTCAGCCTTGGGATGAAAAGAATGAGGACGAACTGGTCTTGGTCAAAAACTTCGGAGAAAGATCCATCATCACCGTGCCTCAAGGTGGAGGCGGACACGGGGGAGGAGATACCCGACTGAAGGATAAGCTTTTCCTCGATCCTAACAAGCCCGATCCTTGGAGACAGTCGGCCGGAAGCCGTGATGGTGCAATGTCTTGTTTGGTAGGAATAGCTGCCCGAAATTCCATCGAGCAAGGCAAGCCGATCAAGATTCAGGACCTGACGGATATTCCGTTGGCGGCTACTGGAAGAGGAGCCTAGTGAAGTACGAAGTACGAGGTTAGAAATACGAAGAATAGAAATATGAAATCCCGCGGGGCATAGGCTTCGTGGGATTTTTTTGGAGTTCACCGCAGGGGCTCAGAGAACGCAGAGAAAATGATTTTGTATAGAATGATTGAGGTTCAAATTCGGGCAATTCCTTCTCAAAGGGGAAAGGGGGATTTCTTTTTATTGGGATAGGCTAGAAAGAGAATAGGTTGTGAGTCTAAGCACAGGTATTTCCAAGCCCTTTTTCTTACCCCAATTCCACAAACTCTACATAGATCCCCAAGAGGATATGCCAAAATAGGTAGTGTCCTAACCTTACTGAGAGGGAAGCCAAGAATCCAGAATTTTTGAAAAAGATCGCCTGAAGCAAATTCATCAAGAATCCTGTTCCCAAGGAATAAGAGATCAAAAGGAAGCTCCCATTGGGAAGTTGCTCCAAGGGTTCTCTTAAGGAAGTGAGGATGGCAGCGATCCAGAAAATGGTATTCAGGTGTTTGCCTTTTTGGTACCATGCCCCAAAAGCCAAGAAAATGGTCAGTGGAATCAATCGATAAAACACCTCGATTTCGAAGGCACCTGAGAAAAATAAGAAGAGCGAGTAAGGGAATGGCTGCAGATAGGGTGGAAGCTCAGTGTAGGGTTCGGGATGGAGGATAACCTTAATCACTAGAATGTCCAAGATCCCAAACACCATCCCGATCAGCGCCGGAATCAGGAAACGATTTTTATTGGAAATGCCCTTTTCAAAAAAATTGGGAATATTGGCCTGAGCTTGCAGCCATAAAAAGGGAACGCCAATCAGCATGAGGAGCAGGTTCTGCCCATTCCAAACTCTTAAAAATGCATGTTCACCGGTGATGGCTTGTCCATAGAGATTGCCTATCCATGCTATAAGTAAAAAAGAAAAGTAAGTAATCAGGTTTTGGGCGACTTGTCTGTCGGTTCGTAATCCTAGCTGCATAGAAGTTTTTTTACTTTCTATGAGATGCAAAGGTCAGGGGTTGGGTTGCAAGGGGAAGTGAAAAAAAAAGGAGACCTATGGAAGCTGGAGAGATTAAGAAAGAGGCGTTGTTTTTTTAGCATTTTTTAGATCACTTCCAAAATTGCATAAGCTCAAAAAATGAAGATTAGACATTGTTTACCTAATCAATTCAAATTTGGTTGGAGGTTCAGTTATAGGTATTTCCAAAAAAAGGCGATTGTCTTTGAGTGCATATGTGATTGAAAAATCAGGGAAATCCTGTTGGAGTCCAGATTCATAAATCAAGATTTTGCTTGATTTCGGATCTATTTTGTAAAAGGAGTTTAATGGTTGAATTTGATTTTTTTGTAGAAATTGGCCGTCTTCACTAAATGAAAATGTCATTTCGATATAAATCATCTTTGCCATTTTCTTTAACTGTTCAACTCTACTTGAATCGCTGTAACGTGATTTTAATTCTTCGGTTAAAACAATAGAGTCTCGTTCACTATTAAAATAAAACTCTCCATTGTCTACCGCTATCACCTTCCAATCGCCAAGTAGAGGGTTTTCTTGGGCGATGGAATTAATACTAAGAGTAATCATAAAAAAGTAAACTATAATATTAGGATATATTTTCATTGAAGATTTATAAACTCTGTTGGTAAAGTTGAAAATTAAGGAAGTAAAGATTGAAATCACTTTAGAAAGTTTAAAGGATTGAGAGTTTTATTGGATAGCTAGAGTTTTTGAGATTGTAAATTTCAACTCTCCGTGGGTTTAATTATCCTTACTCCCCCACCACCACCTTCACCTTTCCCGATTCCCATTGACTGAGTGCAGGATCGGTGGAGGATATGCCGGTATTCCAGAGGTAGAGGGATTGGAGATTTTTTAAAGGGCTTAGTTTCGAGAGGCCTTGGGCAGTCACCTGAGTGCCGTTGAGGTTGAGGACTTCTAGCTTGGTGAGGGATTGC
>CALRRX020000508.1:0-3130 GCA_943370675.1 Reyranella massiliensis 521
AGTAAAGGCGAGCCACGGTCCGTCCAGAGTTTGCGGTATTCACCGGCGGATTTTGGAGCGCGGAAAGGGGCAATAATCAAGTTGACCAGCATCCATCGTGGGATAAATGGAAAGTCGATGACGCGTCCGTCCATCAAAAACTCTCTTAAGTACTTTCGTACATCTCCTGTTTTGGTGCTGTCAGGTGTGCCTAGATTGACGAGAAGGACACCGATTTTTGCTTTATTCTTAGCCATGGATAGGTTTCAATTTCCTTTGGAAAGCCCAAAAATAGCCCCTTTGTTCGATTTCTTTGATTGAAGTTTTCTAACTGGAATAGGCACAGGGATTTTGGAAAAGAAAAAATCCCGGTTTTGGCCGGGATTTTCGAGACTTAAGCAGCTGCAGCTCTCTTTTTAAGCGCCCATTTCATCAATGGTCCAGAAGTCATCGAGGTAACCAAGGCCATGACGACTAGCGCTACGAATAGTTTTTCATTGATCAGCCCATTTTCCAAGGCAATTAACCCCAAGATGATTTCCATCGCTCCACGGGCATTCATACCAAAGCCGATAGCCATGGATTCCCACTTGTCCAATCCTCCTCGATAAGATCCAAACCCACAACCAATGACCTTGCCTGCGTAGGCTACCAAAATAACGATAAGTACAAGCCAAAAGTCAAAGTTTGCAATGAAGTTTACTTTGAGACCGATGGAAACAAAGAAGACTGGAGCGAAGATGTTGTTAACAAATTGGTGGATGATTTCTTTGGCACGCTCGGTCATATGCTCAGAATCTCCAATGGCTACGCCGATTATGAAAGCACCGAAAATGGCGTGAATACCTATGAACTCAGTAAATGCTGCGGCCAAAAAACAGGTAGCTAAGGAAAGTGAGATCAATCCTCCTGGCCAAGCTAGCCGCTTATTGATCCAGGGAAGTACACGATTGATGAGGGATTTTCCCACGGTCACCATAAATGCAGCAAATCCCACAGTCAGCAAGATGGTGTAGCCCAATCCAATTCCCCCGGCTTCTTTTCCCATAAAGCTGAGAATGATCGAGAAAATCATCCAGCCTATGATATCATCCACCATAGCTGCGGAGACGATCATCATGCCCATTCTACTTTTGAACAAATTTAGGTCCATCAGGGTCCGGACAATGACGGGCAGGGCGCTGATGGCCATGGCAGTACCCATAAAGAGGGAAAAGAGCAATTTACTGCCTTCTGAGAATCCAAAGAATTCTGCAAAGAAAAATGGGGCTGTAAAACCAAATGCAAAAGGGATCACTAACCCGAAGAAGCTGATGTTGAGCGCTTTTCTGCCTTGGGAAAAAACAAGATTTAATTCTACCTCCAGGCCTGCTATAAAAAGTAATAACACCACTGCGACTTGGGTATATCCCGCGAGCGCAATGTTGCTCATCGGATGGGAGCGAAACAGAAATTCAAAAGATTCAGGCGAGAAAGTCCCCAAAATAGTAGGCCCCAATAAGATGCCCGCCATGATTTCACCCACGACTGCAGGTTGTTTGAATTTTTGAGCAATCTCTGCGAATACCCTTGCGAGTACCAGCATGGTGGCTAATTGAAGCAATAAGGTGACTACCTCGCTATGCGTTAGTTTTTCCATGTTGCTTCTTATTTGATGATGAGTAAATTACAGGGGAGCTCCTCGATAATTTCCTCCAAATCATGAGGGAACAATCGGTCGATGAAAGTATAACCATTTTCGTCTCCCAAGATCAGAAGGTCTGCACCAATAGATTCGCAATATCGAACGAGCTCAACAGCCCATTTTCCGGCAGTCACCTTGATATTGATTTTCAGCCCGGATTGGTCTAGCCCATCTAGGATTTCCTGCACGTAGCGTATTTCCTCTTGGACTAATTTTCGACGTGTCAAAGCTACCTCATCTTCACATCCTTCTCCGGCTGTGGCCATTTGAAGGCCATAGAGTTTGATCTCATTAAGAATGTGAACTATAGATGCTCCTTCTGCTTGGCAAAATTTCAATCCCTTTTCGATTACCCTTGGAGTGACTTCCAGTTGGGTACCATTGATGACGACCTTGGAAAACCGGGTGGTTTCAATTTTGGGATCAATCAGGGTCAACACTGAGCAGGGCGATTTGCGGATCACCTTTCTAGCCACAGAGCCTAAGTAATAGGTGATCAATCCTTCTTTTTTCAAAGCACCCAAAACCAGTAAGTCTACCCCCTCTTCTTCGCAGGTTTTTAGGATGGTTTTTGCGGGTTTTCCTTCCTTCCAGATAACCTTGATTTTGCCCAGATCAGCACAAAGTCGCTGTAGGATTTCATCGAGTTTTGCTTCTAACTCGGGAGTTTTCACACCCACATGGATCAGGACCAATTCCCCCTGAAAAAGTCCTTTCAACCTTCTCGCTTCTGCAATCAGGGCTTCCATTCGGGGAGAAAATGCAATGGCAAGGGCTACTTTTTGATACATACTGACCAGCTTAGTTTCATTGAAATACGGTATTTTTTGCCAATTGACCAAGTTTGGCGAGGTGCTATGCCACTTATCACAAACCCAATCCGCTTGAGGCTATATTCGTATTTCTGAAGAAGCCAGCCTTATTTTCCGATCATTTTTCCCTAAACTTCCACTGCAATTTTTAATTCTATCCTTCAGAATTAACCCCAAAACAAATTTCCTATGCGAAAAATCTTACTCACTGGGCTGCTGTTGGGAGGTCTGATTTGTGGCAATGCCTTTGCCCAAAATGACTATCCTACCCTCAGTCAGGTCACCCAACGACTCCAAAAACTGGGCAGCAATGCCTCGGTGGAGTTGAAAACTCTCACCAAAACCGATGGAGGGAAAGACATACATGTCCTGAAAATCGGAACTGGAAATAAAGACCAAAAACCTGCCATCGCTGTCGTAGGCGGAGTGGAAGGCTTTCATGTCCTTAGCGTAGAGTTGGCCCTTCAGTTTGCTGAAAAGCTGGTAACCGAAAATGCTAAGGCTTTAGAAGCTACCACCTTTTACATTTTCCCAAATATGTCTCCTGATGCCTATGAGCAATACCATGCCGCGCTGAAATACGAGCGAAGAGGAAATGCCGTAGCTGTCGATCATGACCGTGATGGTACGCCTGGCGACAACGGTTATTCCGATA
>CALRRX020000509.1:0-3126 GCA_943370675.1 Reyranella massiliensis 521
CTTTTTCAGTACAGGCAAAAGCCAAAAAACAGGCTACGGCAAGGAGTGATTTTGGGAAGGTCATTTGGGTGAGGATTGGAAGGATAAGATCGAAGTTTTTTGTTTAGCCACAAAGTCGCAAAGACATTAAGTCATTTACCCAAATTCTCTTTTTGCCTTAGTGGCTTTGTGGCAATTCTTCCATGCCTTATTTCTACCTTTGGATTATGTGGAAGGAAATCTCGGTTTTGATCCGAAAGGAAATCACCCTTGAGTGGCGTCAGAAATATGCCCTGAATGGGATTTTGCTATACGTGGTTTCTGCCGTTTTCATCACTTACCTGAGTGTGGGAGCCAAAATGGGCAACTTATCCATCCCCACCTGGAATGCACTTTACTGGATCATCATCCTTTTTTCGGCGGTGAATGCCGTGGCCAAAAGCTTTGTGCAAGAGCATCAGGGCAGGCAATTGTACTACTACATGATCGCATCTCCTGAGTCGATTATCCTTTCAAAGATTTTTTACAATACCGGGTTGACTCTGATTTTGGCTTTGTTGGGCTATGGGGTGTTTTCAGTGATTTTGGGAAATCCTGTCCAGGTCCAAGGGCTTTTCTTGCTCAATCTCGTCTTAGGTTCGGTGGGTTTCTCAGCCAGCTTGACTATGGTAAGCGGAATTGCCTCCAAAGCAGGGAACAATGCTACACTGATGGCGATTTTGAGTTTCCCGGTCATTATTCCGATTCTGCTGATGGCGATCCGTATTTCCAAAAATGCCCTCGACGGCTTGGATTGGAGTGTCAGTGCAGATAAGCTACTTAGCCTATTAGCGATTAATGCGATTGTCGGCGTGACGGCATATATTCTGTTTCCCTATTTGTGGAGAAGCTGATTGAGAGGTACGATTGACGAAGTACGAATTACGAGGGGCAAGAGAACTCCAGTCCTTTATTCATTCACTTTTCAGCCTTTGCACTTTACCCCTTAAAATTCTTCGACTCAGCTTGGAGCGAAAGTAATTTTTCAATCTTTCAATTTCCAATCTTTCAATCCCTTTATCTTTAAACCATGAACACAAAAATCGCCTTGATCACCGGAGCTACTTCCGGGATCGGAAAAGCCTCTGCCATCACCCTGGCAAAAATGGGCTACGATATCATCGCTACTGGCCGTAGAAAAGACCGATTGGATGAATTGGAGAAGGAGCTTCCTGAAGAGGTTCGTTTCTTGTCTTTGGTATTTGATGTGCGGGATCGGGAAAAAGTAGGAGAGATTCTCGGAAATCTTCCGGCAGATTGGGCAGCTGTTGACGTGTTGATCAACAATGCTGGAAATGCCCATGGTCTTGATCCGATCCAGACGGGTAGCCTTGACGACTGGGATGCCATGATGGACATCAATGTAAAGGGATTGCTCTACGTCTCCAAAGCTATCATCCCCGGTATGACCGAGCGCAAATCCGGAATCATCGTCAATATCGGCTCGATCGCCGGCAAAGAAGTGTATCCCAACGGAAATGTGTATTGCGGGAGCAAGCATGCGGTAGATGCGATCACCAAAGGCATGCGACTGGATTTGAATCCCTTTGGGATCAAAGTGATCGGGATTCACCCGGGATTGGTAGAGACTGAGTTTTCTTTGGTACGATTCAAAGGAGATGAGAAACGGGCAGAGACAGTCTATCAGGGCTATGAACCCTTGGTTGCTCAGGATATTGCCGACATCGTGGAGTTTGTGGTCAATCGTCCCGCGCATGTCGTGCTGGCTGACATCGTGGTACTTCCCACTGCTCAGGCCGCTGCGACTTTGGTCAAAAAGAACCTGCCATCATGAGAAAAAGCTATCTGATAGTCGCCGCCTTGGCCATCGCCTGTTCTTCTCCAAAGAGTGATCAGGAGACCTTTTCGGAGCAGCAGCGCGAGGGGATTTTTGATTCTGGAAATGCAGCGGATTCGAATTCCAAGGTGGTTTCTGATTTGGAGAAAACCCTAATCGATCAAGGCTTAGTCGATATCGAAAAAGTCATTCCCGGGATCAAAGTGGAACTGAAATACTCTACAGAAGATAATTTTTTTGGGAAGGATGTCTATGGAGATCATATCCGATGTTATTTACAGCCTGTCGTGGCAGAGATGCTAGGCAAGGCGCAAGAAAGTTTGAAAAAAGACTATCCCAATTTGACTTTGTTGGTGTACGATGGGGTGCGTCCATTGAGTGTGCAGCAGATTCTCTGGGATAGCTTGGACAAGCCTGACAGCATCAAGCCACTTTATGTCTCAGATCCAAAAATCGGAGGCTTGCACAACTTTGGAGTTGCGGTGGATTTGACCATTTTCGATACGGAGTCAGGGAAAGTACTGGATATGGGAACTTCCTATGATTTCTTTGGCTACCCTGCTTATCCTGATCGTGAGCTTCAGATGCTAGCTGAAGGGAAAATCACCCGAGCTCAGGTCGCCAACCGTGAGATTCTTAGAAAAGTGATGAAAGGAGCTGGTTTTACAGGAATCGGTAGTGAATGGTGGCATTTCAATGCATTTTCACGAAAAGAAGCTGGAGAGAAATTTGAGCTGATTAAATAAGTATCTAGTATCAAGATTTAAGTAGCAAGACACAAGAACAAAGGTGCTATAATTAACAACCCTGAAAGGGTTGAACAATTTCGGTTAATTTGTAAATAGTATATCAAGTAAGTCAAGACGAGACAAAGCAGTGACTAATGATCAACCTCGATTTTCAATTTTGAAGAAACTAGTAACTAATAACTCAAACACTTAATAACCAATAACCCATCAACCTATGAATCTAAAATCCGCGTTTTTCACCTTCGCACTCTTGATCAGTGTCACTGCTTTTGCCCAGCAAGGCGGGCAATTCAGAGTTTTGGTCTTCTCCAAGACCGCCGGTTTCCGACACCAGTCCATTCCCAATGGCATCATGGCTATCAAAAAACTTGGGGTGAAGCATGTCTTTTCTGTGCATACCACCGAAGATGCCAATCATATTACTGATGAAAATCTCGCCAGATATGACGTGATCGTATTGATGAGCACTACTGGGACGATTTTCAACGATGCTCAAAAAGCAGCTTTTCAAAAGTTTGTTCAAAGTGGTAAAGGCGTGGTGGGTATCCACTCTGCGACCGA
>CALRRX020000510.1:0-3124 GCA_943370675.1 Reyranella massiliensis 521
TGAATTTGTGAATCGGGTCGTGGGTGATTCCATCATTAGCTCCTATCTGAATCACAGTAAAATCACCTCCTTTGGAAAGGGAATACTCGCTCAGGAATTGGCTGAGACTTCCTTTTTTGGGTTGGTAAAAATGTTTGTAAAACCCAATAAAGATAGGACTGTTGGAAGCGCTAAGATTAAATCTGAGAGCCTTCCACTTTTCTTGGAGAGATCTTTTTGTCTTTAAAAAGGTGGTGGAGGAAGACATGAGTTATCGATTGAGAGGGAGAATTGGCTGAGTGGATTCGAATAATCTCCAAAATTAAGGTTTTTAGTGCCATCGAAGAATTAATTTTTCTGCAGCAAGAATTGAGATCCTCTGAGCAACATGCCCTAGGATAAGTGCAGGTTGAGGTGATCTTTTTTCATTTTGAATCAAAAAATCAAGTTTTTGACTTCATTCTATAAGTCAATTATTTTTTCTTTTTTAAAGAAAAGTGCAATCAGAAATTTGATTAATTAAACTTGAATCGTATTTTCGAAACGGTGATTAACAACTTTTCTCAAATTTGCTTTTTCTAAAAATGAGATTCGAAAGAGTCCATTTTTCGAACTCCTTCCTTTGAAAGGGCTTTGGCTAACCCCAAAGCCCTTTTTTATTTACATTTGGTCACTCCTCTAAAATCTTCGCATGTACAAACTCTTGCTTTTCGGTTGGGTCTTTTTTTTAGCCTTTTCCATGAAAAGCCATGCACAGTCCAAAGTCGACTCAACGTATATCGAATACGATGAAGAGGTGATGGTGACTCGGTTTTACTTCTCCAAAAAATTCACTGATTTCAAAATTCCCGAAAAAGAGCTCAGGTATCGACCAAACTCAGGTTTGAATACGGGTATAGGATTCTCCTACCAGCGGTTTACGCTGAATCTTGCCTATCCACACCCTCTCCTAAACCCTAATCGGGAAAAGGACTTTCCTAGGTTTTTAGATCTTCAAGGACATTTTTATCCGGTGAATTGGATGGTAGATTTCTTCGGGCAGTTTTACACCGGATATAAAATTCCCGATTGGCAGGGGAGTGGCGAGTCTTATTTGCGTCCTGATATTGGCTTGCTAAAAGTCGGGGTGAATGTGAATTATATCTTTTTTGGAGACCGTATTTCCATCAACGCGGCCATGCATCAATCAGAGATTCAAAAGAAATCGGCAATTTCTCCTTTGGTTGGGTTTGAGGTTTATCGGGCAAGGATATCCGGTGATTCCTTGATCATTCCGCAAGAATTGGTGCCTGACTTTAATTATTCCAGAGCCGATTTTCTGCACTTAGGGCCAACTATTGGGGTCTTGGGAACCCTAGTCTTTGGCAAGGGATTTTTTGCCACAGGAGCATTTTCAGGAAATTTAGGAGCAGGTCATTCTTGGATCGAAGGAGTCAACAGCACCAGAGAAAGTGATTGGAGCCTTCTTTTGGGCTACCATTTTAGAGGATATATAGGCTATAACAGCCCAAAGTTTGGGTTTAACCTCAACTATGTCTACAAAAATCTCAACCTGAATCCGATCAGGGAGCTTGAGCAATCCGCAGATACGGGCAATTATCGGCTCAACTTTGTCTATAAAATTCGACCTGGAAATAAGTTTTCCAAGACATTCGGCAAATTCAATCCGACCAGAATTCTTTGAAATTCATCAGGCCACGAAAGAAGAATTTTTAGATTTGGACTCAAATCAATTCTCTTTTCTATGAACGATCCATTCGGCATCCATCAAAGTCTAAAAAATCTTGGTATCAACTCCACTAACCTTGGTTCTTCGACCGGATTGACATGGTTGGATTCAGGTGAAAGCTATTTTTCCTCAGATTCCCCAGCCGATGGTCAAGTCATTGCACAAGTTCAAGCTGCCTCTGATGATACGTATGAAGCAATCATTTCTCAGGCATCAGTGGCTTTTGAAAAGTGGAGGCTTGTGCCTGCGCCGCATCGAGGTGAGATCGTGCGTGAGATTGGAAATGCACTTCGCGAGGTAAAGGCTGATCTGGGTAAGCTGGTTTCCTACGAAATGGGAAAGTCCTACCAGGAAGGTTTGGGTGAGGTTCAGGAAATGATCGATATCTGCGATTTTGCGGTGGGTCTTTCCCGTCAGCTTTATGGATTGACGATGCATTCCGAGCGACCCGGTCACCGAATGTACGAGCAGTGGCATCCGCTGGGGATTGTAGGGATCATCTCTGCATTCAATTTTCCAGTAGCCGTTTGGTCTTGGAATGCTGCCTTGGCTTGGGTTTGCGGTGATGTGTGTCTTTGGAAACCTTCCGAAAAAGCTCCGCTTTCTGGCATTGCTTGCCAGCATATCGTGGCTAAGATTTTTGCGAAGCATGGGTTTCCTGAAGGTGTCTCTAACCTGATTATTGGAGATTATAAAATAGGCGAATTGATCTCTCACGACTCAAGAGTGCCCTTGGTATCTGCCACCGGATCTACCCGCATGGGTAAATTGGTTGGAAAAGCAGTTGGTGAAAGATTGGGAAGGTCCTTACTTGAATTGGGGGGAAATAATGCGATTATCATCACCGAAAATGCGGACTTGGACATGGCCATCCGTGGGGCGCTTTTTGGAGCAGTGGGTACTGCCGGACAGCGTTGTACGACCACAAGACGTCTGATCATTCAGGCAAATGTCTACGAGGAAGTAAAGGGTAGACTAGCCTCGGCCTATTCCAAACTGGTCATTGGTAATCCTTTGGACGAGAAAAATCATGTCGGTCCGCTCATTGATCAGGATGCAGTGAAAAATTACCTATCGGCTATCGAAAAAGTAAAAGCAGAAGGTGGCAAGGCAGTAGTCGAGGGTGGAGTCCTAACCGGGCCTGGTTTCGAATCAGGATGCTATGTGAAGCCGGCGATCTATGAAGCGGAAAACCACTTTGAAATCGTGCAGCACGAGACTTTTGCTCCCATTCTTTACCTAATTAAATACGAAACGTTACAAGAGGCGATCGCTCTTCAAAACGGAGTGCCTCAAGGTTTGTCTTCAGCGATCATGACGACGAATATGCGAGAAGCGGAAGCTTTCTTGTCTGTTGCCGGTTCGGATTGTGGGATAGCAAATGTGAATATCGGGACATCCGGTGCTGAGATTGGA
>CALRRX020000511.1:0-3121 GCA_943370675.1 Reyranella massiliensis 521
TGGATTTTGGGGCAGATATCGTCATGCATTCGGTGACCAAATACCTCGGAGGACATTCCGACGTGGTGATGGGCGCCTTGGTAGTTAATGATGACGAGTTGGCTTCTAGATTGGTGTTTCTCCAAAATGCCTGCGGTGCCACCCCGGGGCCTCAGGATTGCTTCTTGGTGCTGAGAGGTATCAAGACCCTGCACCTTAGAATGGAGCGTCACAGCCAAAACGGTAAAACGATCGCGGCCTACCTTAAAAATCACCCCAAAGTAGCGAAAGTCTACTGGCCAGGTTTTGAAGATCACCCTAATCACGAGATTGCCAAGAAGCAAATGAAAGATTATGGCGGTATGATTTCATTCACCCTGGTTGGAAACAAATTGGAGGATGCTAAAAAAGTAATGGAAAATCTCGAGCTATTCGCCCTTGCTGAATCGCTTGGCGGAGTGGAATCGCTATGTGGACATCCGGCTACCATGACTCACGCTTCTATTCCAAAAGAAGAACGAGAAAAAGTGGGTTTGGTAGACTCGCTCATCCGACTCAGTGTCGGAGTGGAGGATGCAGAAGACCTCAAAAATGACATCGCTCAGGCACTGTCAAAAATATAAACACGAAGCCTTCCGGAGACGGAGGGCTTTTTTGATGGAGTTTATCCTGGAAAGTGTGGAGGAAATTTTAAATGCTTTTGGAAGAAGTTTCAAGAATTCAGGAAACTACTTTTCTCACTAACTCGACGGCCTGCTTTTCGATTTCGTTAGAAAGGTTTTTCTTTTCTTCTTTCAATTCTTTTGCCCAGTCAAGGTATTTTTTGGAGACATCTTCTTTTTCAGAAAGAAAGTGAGTCATGGTCTGAAAAGTCAGGTGATTGGCATACCAAGGTTTGAGGCCGTTTTTGACCGATTGAAGTTCTTGGTGGATTTGAGGTATAAAAATGGAATTGAAGCCCAAGTGCAGGAGGATGTTTTCCAGCATAATGACCTTTCGGAAGCTTTCAAATAAGTCCCTGAAGCTCTGAGTATTCATCGGGCTTTTGACATCTTTCGTAGCCATCTCAAGTTCTTCCTGGACCAGCTGATGGATGGCGGTGCTGATGGTAAGTGGTTTGAGTCCCTTGCTGGCCTGATGAGCTCGGTCCAGTAGTTCTTCCCAAGTTTTCAGCGAGCTTCCCACTACCATGTCAAATGTTTCCTTCTGCATGATTCGCTTTTGGATGGAAAGGTAGGTGCGGAAGCTTTCAAATTTTTGGCCGGAGATGCTTTCTCTGGTTTTGAGATTTTTCTCCACCAGCTTGAGGTGCTGGATTTTCTTAAGTGATTTTTTGAGCTTTTTGAGTGGAGAAAAAAGAGACTGATCCAAGTCCTTGTTTTCGAAATGAATTTTGGACAAAAGGTCAGCATACAATTCTAAAAACTCCATGTGCCCTAGGAGTTGAATGGCTTTTTTGGACTTGATTTCTTTTCCCAAATCCAAGAAAAGCGCCTTTGCGTCTTGGTGCTGTTGTAAGAATATCTGGAAGACAGGGGAAGTCTTGACCTGCATAGTTTAGGAAATTCTCACCAGTGTGGCACCGTATCCCCACTGGTCCTTCTGGGTGTCCTGAAAGTACTTAATATTTCCTAATTGGCTCAATCGCTTGTGTATTTCTTTTCTCAATACCCCATTGCCAAGGCCATGAATGAAGGTAATCTCGTCCATTCCCGAAAGAATCGCCTGATTGAGATTTTTTTCAAAAGCTTCCAGCTGGATTCTCATTTTTTCAGAATTACTCAGCTTGTCTGCCTGTGGATGAAGTACTTCGATGTGAAGGTCAATGGACCGAGCGGGTTTTTGGGGTTTTGGCGCTTCGGGTACAGGTTGGATTTGACTTAGTTCAGCGTTAAGACTTCTGATATCGAGGTCCTTGGTCGTTCGCTCCATGGCAAAGAGGTAGACGTTTTTACCCAAAATCGGAGCCTTGCTCAGGTGCTTGAAAAACTGCGTCGACTTCATCTTCAGCTGTCTTTCAAAGGCAGGAATTGCCCTTTCGAGCTTATTTTGGATAGGGATAAACCGAAGCAAAAATGCCGGCCAATCCTCCATTTCCTTGATGAGTCTGTCATCGATTTTTTTGGACTCGCCACCGTTTAGCGTGCCTGCATAAAGCGTGCGTTGATTGTTTCCAAATACTTCTGAGGCATGCACCAGGTAAGGCTGATGGCTGTCATTGATCAGGTAAAGACTCAGATTTTGATCATTGATCGGGAGGAAAGCGAGGTAAAGCCCTTGGTCTTTAGGTGCAGACACTGGAAGTGGAGCTTCAGATTCTTTTGTAGTGGCAGGTGCATCCCCAAAGTAGCTTTTCTCTGCCTCAGCAATGATGACTACCTCGGATTTGAGGGCAGGAATGATGAATCCATCTTCGATTTCTACCTCAATTCTACCGCCTGAAGAGACCTTTCTGACGGTTCCTTCTTCTTTGCAATGCAGTAATCGTACTCTATCTCCGATGTTCATTGTTCCAATGCTTTTTTGTAGGTGTCTATTGCCCTTGTGCGAGCAAATTTATGATCTACAATCGGCTTTGGGTAAGAATTTGTTCCTAATTCGGGAATCCACTTTTTAATGTACTTCAGATCCTTGTCAAATTTTTCGGTTTGAGAGTCCGGATTGAACACTCGGAAGTAGGGTTGTGCGTCAGTTCCTGTGCCTGCAGCCCACTGCCAACCGCCATTGTTGGAGGCAAGCTCAAAGTCGAGCAGCTTCTTGGCAAAGTAAGCCTCTCCCCATTTCCAATCAATCAACAGGTGTTTGGTGAGAAAAGAGGCTACTACCATCCTTACCCTATTGTGCATGAAACCGGTCGCATTGAGCTCTCGCATGCCAGCATCCACGATCGGATAGCCTGTTTTGCCCTCGCACCAAGCTTTAAATTCCTGCTCATTATTTCTCCAAGGAATATGATCATAGGCAGGTTTGAAAGCTTTCTCCACCACTTGGGGATTATGGGCAAGAATCATCATGTAAAACTCCCTCCAGATCAGCTCATTGAGGTAGGTGTCGTTTAGTTGGGCGGCAACCATGGCAAGTTTTCTCACTGAAATTGTTCCAAATCTGAGGTGAATGCCCAATCGGGTAGTTCCTTTTTTTG
>CALRRX020000512.1:0-3120 GCA_943370675.1 Reyranella massiliensis 521
GTTTTGAAGGGGATAATTTCTCTTGAACCTGGAATGAATGCCTGATCCACATAGTTGGAAAAAGCAGAAATACCTGCGTCAAGTGTTGGATAGAAAGCGCCCTTGGCGATTTTAACTCCGTAATTTGCACTTCTAACATCTGCTTCAGCAGCTTTAATTTGAGGCATTAGGTCCACTGCAATTTCAAAAATCTCAGCAGGAGTTTCGCTAGCCAAAATGGCTTGGCTCACTTCATATTCCGGTTCGATGACGTCAAAGCTCTCGGTAAACGGAATCTGCAGGGCCTGCGCCAAACTCAATTTAGCCGAGCGAAGTCCGTTTTTTGCATTGATCAAATTGAGTTCGTTGGTCGCATTTTGAGATTGGAGATCAAGCTGGTCTGAAAGTGGGAGGGAGCCTGCTTCAACAAGCTTTTTGGTTCTTGCCAATTGCTCCGTGGTAGTTTTAAGCTGATTTTCAGCGATTTTTACTTGCTCTCTGTTAAATACCACATCAATGAAAAGATTAATCACATTCAGTGTGATGTCATTTCTTGTAGCCTCAAGCGTGTACATCCCAGATTCCAAATTGGTTTTAGCTTGAGCCACGCTGTTGTTGATTCTCATTCCTTGGAAAATCGGAGCACCAGTATTTCCGAATAGGTTCACGTTTCCGATTCTTCGGGTTTCGAAGAGGTTGGTCACCGGGTTGATGGATCGACCCCATCGATAACCGGAACTCGCTCCCGCAGTCAAGCTTGGCAATCTTCGGCCTTGACTTTCCATCAGGGTAGCTTCCGTGATTTGTTGGTTTAGCTCAGTTCTTTTGAGAGTAAGGTTGTTTTCAATGGCCACTGCCACACAGGTCTCCAAATCCAATGGGCCTGAGGGAACATTGGTCTGTGCGTGTGTCTGTTGGACCCAAAAGAGGCCAAAAAACAACAGGGTAAAAAGTTTTTTCATTTTTGAGTCAGTTGGTTTATGTAATGATTAAAGATCAATGTAAGGAATGTAAATTAACTCCTTTACCCAAGGAAGGGATTTTAGATAGGAGGTGGTAATTTCTCTGATGCCAGTGTCCATTTCGATGACATGGCAAGCCAAGTCATTTTTGCCTTTTCTGGAGACAGACATGGTGGCAATGTTTGTTTTTTCCTGGGCAATTACGCTAGAAATAAAGGCGATTGCTCCGGATATGTCGTCTGCTTTAATAATTAAAGTGTGTGCCTGTGCAGAAAAATTAGCCACAAATCCATCGACTTCTGCAATGTTAATTACTCCACCTCCCAGACTTTCTCCAACTAATTCTATTGATTGACCATCTTTTTTGAGATTGAGTTTGATGGTGTTGGGATGATGAATGGAAGAGTTGCCGATAGATTTAAACGTGTATTTCAAGTTTGAACTAGCTGCCAGCTCCAATGCGTTTTTTATTCTTGAATCGTCTGTTTTAAAATCCATCAAACCTCCGAGAATGGCCCGGTCGCTGCCGTGGCCTTCATAAGTTCTGGCAAAAGAATTATAAAAAGTAACGGTGGCTTCGTCGGGAATGCCTCCAAGTATTCGTATGGCCGCTCTTGCGATTCTGACTACTCCTGCTGTATGAGAAGATGAAGGCCCGATCATCACCGGTCCAATCATATCAAATACACTGCTTTTGTTTGCCATAGGTCCGTATTGCCCAATTATAATGCTAAGTCAAATTGAGATTCAAGATTACTTCATTTTTTGGAATCTATCGGTATTTTTCGGCCCTATTCGAGGGTTTGTTTATCTAATTTAACACCCATCCTCAAGAACACAATTTTAATCTGACCGATAACGAACACTAACATGGGCGAAACTGATACAACTTTTGCTTTTGATCCTAAAAGTCAAACTTGGTTAGCCCAGCATACTTTTTCTATTCCAAACAGAGGGATCAATTTTGGAGATGGTGTTTTCGAAACGATGGTTTATGACAGGCATCAGATTAGGTTTGAAAAGGAACATCAAAACCGATTGTTTTTAGGTTTGACTACCTTGGGGATTTCAAAAGATCAAATTGATTTTGATGGAATTAAAAACTTTTTGAGTCATCATTTTAAAAGTAATAAGCTTCGTGTCAGATGGACCATTTTTAGAGCAGGACTTGGAAAATATACCCCTGTTGAAAATCACTCGGTTCAACTACTGTCTGTCGAATCCTACTTTCCGGCACCTGTAAAAAAAGAAAAGGCTGGAATTTCTGATCAGGTGAGACTGACCTTTTCCAAATGGAGTCGTTGCAAGACACTCAATGCGATACCCTATGTTTTAGCCGGCTTGGAAAGGCAGCAAAATGGCTGGGATGAAATCATTTTGTTGGATCATCGTGGAATGGTTTCGGAGGCAGGGGCTTCGACTATTTTTTGGGAGAAAAACGGCCAAATCTTCACGCCAAGCCTTTCCTGTGGGTGTATAGCGGGTGTATCTCGGGCAGTGATTATTGAAAAATTGACTCAAGCCGGAGTTTCGTTTACAGTGGGAGAATTTCCTTTAGAAGATTTACTAACTGCCGAAAAAGTCTGGACTACCAATGTCACAGGGATTAGTTATTTGGAATCAATCGGTTCATCCAAATTTTCTACTGAACCCGTCCAGTTTCTTCAAGAAATTTTCGATTAATCTTTCAAATAAAAGCTTCGGATATCCTCAGTTTGATGCAATCCCTTATATTTATCAACCTTAAAATGTAAAATTTAAACTAACAATCTTACTCATTACCCAAAAACCTCAACCAATCTTAGTGTATGCTCTTAGAACCCATTGACCTAATCATCTTCTTTGGCTACTGTTTTCTGATCATCGGAATGGGAATCTTCGTTTCCCGTGAGAAGAAAGGCCATGTAAAAAATTCATCGGATTACTTCCTTGCCAGTAAGGCCCTTCCTTGGTGGGCAGTCGGTGCCTCCTTGATTGCTTCCAATATCTCAGCGGAGCAGTTTATCGGGATGTCTGGTTCCGGTTTCGCACTTGGATTGGCGATCTCCACCTATGAGTGGATGGCTGCGGCTACCTTACTGGTAGTAGCGATTTTCTTTTTACCGGTTTATATCAAAA
Source organism: Reyranella massiliensis 521 (assembly GCA_943370675.1). Classification (GTDB taxonomy): domain Bacteria; phylum Bacteroidota; class Bacteroidia; order Cytophagales; family Cyclobacteriaceae; genus Algoriphagus. Next base: position 3,060 of record CALRRX020000512.1, read on the forward strand.
AGGGCATTTACACCATGCCAGGCTTTCTTTTGGATCGATATGATACCCGAGTAAGAACTAC
>CALRRX020000513.1:0-3116 GCA_943370675.1 Reyranella massiliensis 521
TGTATCTGTGTTACCAGTTATAGCCGGATTGAGATATAGAGGATTAGCATAATACTGACTGTATTGAATGTCTTGCGATAGGCCAGACATAACAATCATCGAAAAAAACGAAAGGAGAAAACCAAGAAACTTCATCGAATCAATCTAAACTTTCCACTTTCGTCCACAAGTTCACCATCCGTTGCAACGCCTTTAAATCTATAAAAATAGACTCCTGCATCTTGGGTTTTCCCCTGATAGGTACCATCCCACCCTTCGGTATTGATTTCTTTGGTTGAGAAAATCAAATTACCCCAAGAGTTAAACACAAAAAGTTCGATGGAAACTAGGCCTTTTGATTTTGGAACAAAAGTCTTGTTTTCATTTCCGTCAGGTGTAAATCCCGTAGGCACCATCAAACGATAGCTCTTAGTTATCGCTAACTCTTTGGAAATTGACTTTTGACACCCATAGGAATCCGTAATGGTCAGTGTAATCAGGAAAACCCCTTTACTTCCGAATACATGTTTGGGATTTTCATCGGCCGAACTTTCTCCATCTCCAAAATCCCATTCCCATTTTACCGCTCGAGCATCTGATAAATCTGTAAACTGAATAACATCATCAGGAAAAATACCTCCACTGGCTTCATCTTTTATGCCAGTCCCCTCCACTTCAAAGTCGAAATCAGCACTTAACTCTTGGTCCTGAACAAAAACCTCAATGGTTACCGGGTCTGAAAAGCAAATAAGGTTTTTAGGCTTTACCTGAAGATCATACATACCAGAGCTATTAATTGACTTCATTTCCTCATTAAGAAAGACATTTCCATTTCCAGTAAGCTTGTAATCAAAATTTTCAATATCATAATTCGGTATGATCGCTGTCATATCAGCTGATTTTCCAACCTCACATTGCACCAAAGGCTCGTCAAAATTGAAAATTGGATAATCTGGAAATTTAACTTTGACCTTATTACTGATTGCAGGACAATTTTTCCGATTGTAACCAATGATTTCATATTCCCCCTCTTCACTTATGGCAAATTCAGATTGAGTAGCATTTGGAATCAGAACACCATTTTTTAACCATTCAAATCTCTCATACACTTCATTTCCCATTCCTTCCAATTGGATTGCCTCACCTTCACAAATTTCAATCACTTCTAAGGGGGCTTGCTCCCCTTTTTTAAGCAACTTTATTGGTTCTGGCGATTCCTGAATCTTAAGGGTCATCGCATTGGGCTTGGAGGTTTTTCCATAACTGTCAGTAATAGTGTAATAAACCGTTACCTCCTTATCAATAAATTCCTCATTTGGGAAAAAGGTAAATCCTCCTGCCTGATCACTTGCCTGAAATACACCCTGAGGCACGATCAAAACCCTATTCTGTTCTAAACATCTTGCCTGAGAACATACGTCATTTGACTCTTCCTCCACATCTGCTAAGGAAGCATAGAACTGTAAACATCGGATTACGCTGTTCTCATTTGGCAATACCACCTCTTCATCAGTGATGAAAAATTGGTTTTCTTGTCCAGCACAAGTTGCGATTTCTGAAAAATCAATTCCTTGAGGATCTTTAAGTTTATCGTCTGCTGATACTTCTACTTTTAGATTTCTGATTTCATGAAAGTTATTTGATCCTCCTGTAGAACTTGCAAATCCAACCTTTAAATTCTTTGGTGCAGCAAAAAAGTAGGGTCTATCAAAAATGGTGATTTGCCTTGGAAGGTTTTCCTGAACCGTCACGGTCATGGTTAAAGTAAGGAAAAATCCGACCCCATCTGAATTAGGCTGCAGCTCTAAATTCACGCGACGGTATCCAGGCTTCATTGGGTCAGTCACTCTGGATGTTCCGGAACCTCCTGAACTTATGGGAAACTGGAAACCAGGGTTTAGACCATCTTTATCGGTTCCAACTTCCATGGTCTTCCTGCCAACTACAAACTGATAGCCTGAAAACCCATTTCCTGGACCTCGAACCACAATAGAATTTGGCGCCCTACCATTTTGATCTAATGTCGAAAAACTGCCTGGCATATTGCCATGCGTAGTTCCAAAATTCCCAAATTCATCAAATCCAATCCCCATGTAAGCATTAGCAAGTCCAGGCTCATTGTTTCTTGGGCCATATCCTAACGCTCCTCCAAATCCTCCAGGGGAAAAATTGGGAGCATCTCCATCAAATAAAAACATTGAAATCCCGTCACCTGGGATTGTTGAAGTACCCCCATAGCTGAAATACTCAAACTCGACCTTCAACCCGTAACTAGAAGGAAAAGGCACATCGATGTACACGAAGCCTCGCTGATCATTTTGATTGGAGGTAAGCCTTAACACGCCTTCAGTAAGTCGGGCATCCCCTCCAAAAATTGTCTTTGCCTGTGTCCCCGGCGTTTGAAATGTTTCACAATAAGGAAACCCTATCTGACCAAGCGAGGGAGCAATCCCGACAAGCCAAAAAACAACTACACAAATTATCCTCAATGCTTTCACTTCATTCAAAATTGACCCTAATAAAAGGAGAAGGGAGATAAAAACAAAAGCTCTTGACTGGTTGGTTGTCAAGAGCTTTTTTATATAAATCTTAATTAAAACTTATCTCATGATGGTTTGAATCCTGTCAGGCCCAACTGAAACTAGTTTGATTGGAACTTTCAATTCTTCTTCAAGGTAGGATACATACTCTTTTAGCTCAACAGGGAACTCATCATAGGATCTCACCTCTGCTAAGGAGCAGTGCCAACCTTTCATTTTTTTGTAAATTGGTTTTACTTCCATATCTGTAATTTCAAACATGAGCTTATCTACCAATTCTCCTGTTGGAAGCTCATAATGGGTACAGATGTTAATGTCCTCGAAGATATTTAGCACGTCCGCTTTCATCATGAAAAGCTCAGTGACACCATTGATCATGATGGAATATTTTAAAGCAGGAAGGTCCAACCAGCCACATCTGCGTGGTCTGCCTGTCGTACTTCCAAATTCATTACCTTCTTTTCTCATCGCTTCACCCGTTGCATCAAACAACTCAGTTGGGAATGGACCACTCCCTACTCTGGTGCAATACGCTTTGAAAATCCCAAATACCTGACCGATTCGTGAAGGCGCTACTCCCAGACCTGTACAAGCACC
>CALRRX020000514.1:0-3111 GCA_943370675.1 Reyranella massiliensis 521
GAATCATGTCCTACGGCATGGTAGCGGTGGAGGTGGCCGAGTGCGGCGTACTGAATTTGGCTTGGGATGTTTTGGGTGAAAAGAGCCTGTGTGCCTCCCACGTGGAGGATCGGTCGCTCGGACTCGGGTTCGGCCTCGGGCTTTTCTCCTTCCTTCATAAAAAAGAAATGTCCCACAAACAGATTCAGTCCCTGCTCATCGCAATATCGATCGGCTAAATCCTGCCATTTGGAAGCGAGTAACTTTCGGAATTCCGCTTCCCGGTTTTCCTCACCGAGGTAGGTTCTTAGGCTGACCTCGTTGGCATAAGGGGCCAAAATCACCCGCACTGGACAATCCACCTGAGGGAGCTGGATTTCTACAAACCCACTTTCAGACTTCAGAATCTCCACACCTGAGTCTAGCTTTCCGCAGGGAATCACACTGTCGTATCGACTGTAAAAGAAAATGCCGAGTTCCCGTGCCAAAGGATCGGGCGCTTCGACAAATTGGGTGCTGTCGTGATTGCCGGAGATGGCGAGGATAGGCCGGGTACCATTTTTGTAAAGGCGGCGAAGTGTTTTGTAGAGTAACTCCACCGCTTCGTGAGCGGGATTGAAGCTGTCAAAAATATCGCCTGCTAGTAGGACGAGGTCTACCTTTTCCCGATCTGCGATTTGGCAGATTTCGTCCAGGACGAGCTTCTGCTCCTCGAGTCGGGAGTATTCCTGCAGGCGCTTGCCGAGGTGCCAGTCGGCGGTGTGGAGGATTTTTAGCATGCTAGTTTTCAGTTTTCAGTCGCAGTTTGCAGGACTTTTTGAAAAGTTGGCCTTGTGGTCAGTTCGTGTTTTTTCCCTGACTAAAGAATAGCAACTAAGATAGGTGCTCGGGGGAGGTTCTCCAAGTGAAAGCGATGCTCAGACAGGAATTGGCACTTTTATTGAAAAACGGCGCCAATATGCTAGCTTCGAACGTGCTCACCCGACTTGTCCTTTTCTTTTTCTTCGTTCTGCTTTCATTGGAGGGCTTTGCTCAGGCGGATTCCTTGCTGATTCAGCAAGGCACGGCGAGCTATTATGGGAAAAAGTTTCAAGGCAGACGAACCTCCAGTGGGGAGATTTTTTACTTGGATAGCATGACGGCGGCGCATAAGAACCTGCCTTTTGGGACATGGGTACGAGTGAGCCGAGTAGGTCGGGAGGAATCTGTGCTGGTCAAGGTTAATGACCGTCTTCCAAAAAACTCCAGTCATGTGATCGATGTGTCGAGAAAAGCAGCCGAACTCCTTGGATTGATCGGGCCGGGATTTGCGCAGGTACGAATTGAAGGGATGGATTTGGATGAGTTGGATCGCTTGATTGGGTATTTCCAGGAAAGAGACAAGTTGGGGCTGAGATTGAGGCCCTATGAGCGGACAGTTGAATTGCCCTTTCGGAAGCCTGATTTGGCGTTAAAAAAGATTAAACCGCGCGCTCCTTTTTGATTTTATAAGCTGGACTTAGTTGCTTGAGGACATGCGAAGTTTGATTTTCCTCGTGCTGATAAGCGCCATTTGTTCCTGTAATTCCAAAGTGGAGGTTTTAAATCCAATGGGATCTTTGCAGGTCGAGTCGCTTTCCTTTCCCGAACTGGATCGATTCTCCACCCGAATCTCGCACGTAAAAGGTGATACGTTATTTTTTGTCGATGAGGCAGAAAGGATGCTGTCCAAGTTTTCTCTTTTGGATCAGCAGGTTTCGCAACTGGAATTGAGCCTGAATGGCGATTTTAGGCCGTCCAAGATGCACAATATTTCTGTTGACTCGATCCTGTTTTACGATGGGGCTAGGCTCTTGCTTTATCTAGCCGGAGGCACTGACCAACAAATTTTCAGCCTGACCGAGGGCTTGTCTCAGCTGGACGGAGAGGTCTATGCCGAGTTTCCCCATGAGCGAATTGCCACGAGCTTGATTTACCTGAAAGATCAAAAAAGTATCCTGTTTTACTTTGCAAAGGCCGAAAAGGAGAAGAAACGAATTTTCGCGGCTTATTCTTTGGAAAGCAAAACCTGGACTTCCTTTCCCGTCCATCATCCTGCTGAGTTTGACGGAGTGGAGTTGGATTACACTACCTTTCCTTCTGTGGCGGTGGGATCGGATGGCTTTTCATTTATCTATTCCATCTCTCCTACGATTTCCAGCTATTCCTTTGATAGCCAGGCTCAACAGGAGGTTCAGGTTTCTTCTTTTTCAGGGAAGCAAACTGCCGAACCTCAAACCCTGCGATATTCCTGGGATCAGGCCTATTTTCAAAATTGGGTCCTGACATCGCCCAATTACCTGAAACTCCTCTACGATCCGTATCGAAAAGTCTATTATCGCATTTCCCAAGAGGCTTTGGGAAAAGAGGCACCTGTTGGAGAAGAGTATTTTACCTTCTTACTCAGAAACAGGCAACTTTACCTGACTGTCCTGAATGAGAAGTTGGAGATTTTGGGGAATTATCCCTTGGAAAAAGGAAAGTACGATCCCTCTCAAGCCTTTGTCATTTCCAGAGGCCTTTGGATCTCGTATACTTCCGAACTGATGGAGGAGGAAGCGGTTTTGGGAGATTTGATTTCTTTGGCGAAATAGGCTAGTAGCCTGAATTATTGATTGTTAGTATTGCTAACTAAAAAATTTATACCTGAGAATCAATTAATTAACTAAAAATGAAGAAGTTTTTTCAAACTACACTTGCAAGTTTAAGAGGGGGGGGGTTAAATTAACCAACGAAAGATCAAGTTCGGCGCCGAAGTCTGGATTTTTTGCTGGGCCAAGGGTTGGTTCTGGGGAGTTTTTAACCAATTAATTCTTAAAAAATGAAAAAAGTTTTTGCTTTAGTTTTTGGTTTCGCCTTTACCTTGGGTTTTTCCCAAGATGCGAATGCTTGGTGGTGGAAATCTCAAACGCAGACGTGCACTATAACGGAAACATTTAGTGTCCTTGCTTATGAGTGGTCGGAAACCTATGAAGGCACCAGAAAAAAGTGTATTGATGGTGATGAATGGTGTCTACCAGAAAGATGTAGTTAATTTTATGGATAGATTTAAGTTTGGGGTGGTATTTATTGCCACCCTGTTTTTGTTTTCAGCATGTAAAAGACAAAAAGATG
>CALRRX020000515.1:0-3107 GCA_943370675.1 Reyranella massiliensis 521
TTGTCAAACATTTCTACCTTCAAGCTCACTACATTAATGAGTTTGATAAACATGTTGACCAGAAATTTTTGATTGATGCTGTTGACTATGATGCCAATTTTTTTCTTTTCAGAAATACCTGATCTCAGTTTACGAATTCGTTCTACAAACGAAATCAAATCCACTCGATAAGCGATAGCTGTACTCCCGGTAAAATCATAGATAGCAGGATACTTTGGATCAAAGTCTGTTCTTGCATAGAGTTCCTCCAGCATATCAAACATGTCATTGGCATACACCTTGTCACGAAAGCTGATGACAATGAATCCCAATTGCTGATCTATCGCTATTCTATATTTTTCTCCAGCCATGGCTGCTCCTTTCGCTTTAACTCAGATCAATATACTTACTACACTCAATTTACCTCTTCCTTAATGAAAACAATAGGTTAACGAAAAACCTTAATCAAATCTTAAGAAAGGGCTACCAGATATTTTCAGCCCCATCAAATAGCCTAATGCTCAGCATAAATTCATGGGTGGGATTAGGTAAAAGGTAGCTTTTCAGCGTAGGCCATTCGTACACGTATCCAAAACGCATCTTACCCATCAACATCCCCAATTGAGCACTGTTGGCATAGTCAATCCGATGTCCAGCTCCTACCCAGAATCTGTTATAAAACATGAATTTCATGTTGAACTCCAAGTTATCCGGCAAGTTGTCTTGGGTTCGCCACATTGTATTGAAGATGACAGAAAGCTGATCCGAAATCGCATTTCGATATCCTGCCTGCGCGATGCTGACCATTGGCTTTTTGCTTATGAACATATCTCCTTTGCTGAAGCTACCCTGGTTTACATTGTGCATTCCATAAGACACATAGTAGTTGGGATGAGTCAAAGACAACCCCAAATTGAAGTCTACAATGCTAAGATTGGCAAAGCCTCCAATGTACTGACTCACTGTCGGATCATTGGCCTGCTCGGTGGTCAAGTTATTGCCATCAAGGCGGAGCTGATTGAAATTCACTCCAGCTCCCAATCTTACTCCTGCCTGTTCACTAATTCTTACCCGCGTGGAATAGCTGAGAATAAGCTCGGTTTCACGAAAAGCCCCGTATTCATCACTTAGCAGGTTGACTCCCACTGCATTTTTACCCAAATCCCCATTACCCCCCAAGTCAGCAAAGTCAAGTTCTGCTGACACAAAGTAGGTCTTAGGTGCACCTTCCCATCCTGCCCATTGATTTCTCACAAATCCTTTGACCATCGAGCCCTCATAGGCTGTCAAGCCAGGATTGTAGTAGCCTTGTAGGTGGCTAAACTGGGAAATATATTTCCTTGACTGTGCAGATGCTCCTAGGCTCAGCATCAAGGCAAAACAAACAATTACAAGATTTTTCATCGCTATTTCGGTTGAGGTACCAAGACAGAGTTAGCTCCGTCTTGGTACTTTTCCTCATCTAATTATCTAATTTCTATACTCTCTCTTGTATCCAGTCTCTTGTCTCTAACCTCTTGGGTCTTGATACTTGATACCAGCTACTTAATTCTGCCTTACTTTCTAAACACATTGAGCAAGCCTCTTCTGGTCTCTCCGGTTTCTCTGAGTTCCAATACCCAATAGTAAGTACCGACTGGAAGCTGCTTACCGTTGAATGTTCCGTCCCAACGCACATCCGGGTCTTCGGTGTAGAACACCCGCTCCCCGCTTCGCTCGAATACTTGTACTCTGGCACCGCTAAAGAAACGAATCTCAGGAACACCCCAGGTGTCGTTAATTCCATCTCCGTCAGGAGTAAAGGTGTTTTCTACCACCACCCCATCTAGTTCAGGACGAGTTCTGACGATGGTAAACATCTTATCCAAGGTATTTCCATCTCGGTCTGTTACCCTCACCACAATGGTAAACTCGGTTTTGCCTTCGGCACGATCAGCGCTACTCCAAAACAGAATATTATCCTTGATCTCAAAGTAGCGGTTGTCATAACCGTCACCCAAAAAGGTTACCGAATGGATATTGTCGATTGGATCGGTAATCTGGAAAGCTCCAACTTCTAGGAAGAAGGTATCCACGCTTCCGTTGAAGGTATTATTGGACAAATTCACGTCAGTAGGAGCAGGTTTAGGAGCCACGGTAATCGTAACAGTGATCACGATCTCATCCGGATTTTCGATGCCGTTAGGAAGGTTGAATGTTCCTTTGATCGTATAAGTCCCTCTTTTGAAGGTATTCAAGCCGAACGTATTCCAAGTCACTCCTACCTCGAACAGCTGTCCATCTGTGGTCAATACCGTCACTTTTGATGGAAGGACAGGATCTTTACCCCATTGGGTTTGGACCACACCAAGTTCAGTTACTGATAGGATTCTAGCCGCTACTATTTCAAGGTTGCCGTCTGTAAATGCCATCACATAGTTGGCATTTGGTTTTAAAGTACCTTGAGTAATCGCATATACTCCAGGCACCTCACCCGCTACACGGGTCAAGGAGCCGGAAAGAACGCCTTGTTCGGTATCTGCACCCTTCAATCCAGAAACTTGATAGGTCAACGCAGGATCAGATTTGCCATACACCTTGGTCTTGTTGTCAGCGGTCACACGGAGAACTGCAGGAACAATCTCCAGCTTCCCTTCTATCAGAGTTACCTCATAGTTCTGATCTGTTCCTCCAGTCAGCGTGATAGCGTAAGTGCCAACGTTCGAACTTGCTGTTGCCGTAGTAGCAATGCTTGGTTCGGTTGACACCTTGGTGTCACCATTTACCAGACCAGTATAAGTAAAGGTCAATGTTGGATTAGCCTCGCCGTAGATTTTCTGCTTGTTGTCAGCCGTGATAGTCAGGTCTTTCTTGCCGATAGTCAAGGTGCCATTCACCAAGGTGATTGTATAGTTCTGATCTGCCCCGCCAGTCAGCGTGATTGGGTAAGTGCCCACGTTCGAACTTGCTGTTGCCGTGGTGGCAATGCTTGGTTCAGTGGTCACTTTCGTGACACCATTTACAAGACCGGTGTAGCTGAAGGTCAGGGTTGGATTGGTCTGCCCGTAGATTTTCTGCTTGTCGTCAGCTGTGATAGTCAGATCTTTCTTGCCAATGGTCAAGGTGCCGTTCACCAAGGTGATTGCATA
>CALRRX020000516.1:0-3097 GCA_943370675.1 Reyranella massiliensis 521
TGCATTTCAATTCAGGTTCTTTTCCAATGGCCGTCAAAGTGGCCCATTTGATTCCTGGCTTTTGGATTATGTCTATCTAAATACCAAACGATCCCCATCCAATCTTAGCTATCCTGATCGAGCAATCACCAAACCAAATGCTGTTCGCTTAGACGGGTTTGGAGCTTATCCTTGGGAGTTGCTTGCGAAAAACCAATCCGGAAAGTGGTCTACCGTCCAAAACGAGTTTTTGAATCTCGAAAACCGATTCCGAGCAATGGAATATTCGATCTCTGCGAAAGACAGTGCAGGGACTGTTCTACTTTCTATCAATGCCAATACTCCGTTCAACCCTGTACCGAATGCCCTGGAGCGCCGAACATTTTTGAGCAGAACGTTTACTGAAATTGATTTGCCAAGCACTCCATCTGACTTGGTTTTTGAAACCAAACTCACCACGGGTGACGGGATTTTATTCGAATCAAACCAAGGAGATACGATTCGTTATGCCTCAGTAGATTTCCGAAGCAATGATCAGGTAATCACCAGATTTCCGGTCAGAGATTTCTTTGCCTATGATCATGGTTCTGCTGACTATGCTGCTGGGATCAATCAGCGCTCAGGACAATTGGCAGTAAGCTACACCTCTCCGGAACAGGTCTTTGTAAAAGGCGTTTCGATTTACTTTACAAATGCCATTCAGGCCAATCAAGCCATAGATTTAGTCGTTTGGTCTAAACTGGATCAAAAACCTGTTTACACCCAAGAGGTAGTTATCCCAGCCAGAAATCCAGGAGAGGAATTGGTCTATTTTCCATTGGAAAAACCAATTCAAGTAACTGGTGAGTTTTTCGTGGGATTTACCCAGTTTACCAATGAATTCATTCATATAGGACTGGACAAAATCAATGACCAAGGAGCCAAAATTCACTACAACGTCGGTGGTGGTTGGGTACAAAACAAGGAGGTAAAAGGATCATTGATGATTCGTCCTCATGTCACCAAGTCACTACAAGGCGGCGATAATCGTATTCCTGAAACCACCTACCGTTTGTTTCCTAATCCGGTCACCGACGAACTTCAGATAGAAGGAGAGTTTAGTGAACTCACCGTGGTGGATTCCTTTGGCCGAGAGATTTTATTGCCAAGGGAACAAACCAACCAAGGGGAAATCGTTAATTTTAGAGGCCAAAGACCGGGAATTTATGTAGTCAACCTTGTTACCCCGATCGGTCTTAAATCAGTCAGAATTCTTGTAAAAAACTAATATGGAAGATATCACAGTAAGCGAACTCAAAGAAAGAGTCGAGCGTGGAGAGAAGTTTCATTTCCTCGATGTACGTGAAGAATGGGAATATGAAGAAGATAACTTGGGGGCTGATAATATCCCTCTCGGCGAACTTCCCCATAGACTTGCCGAATTGGAACCTATGAAAGAGGAGGAAATCGTCATTCACTGCCGTTCGGGTGCCAGAAGTGGAAATGCCAAAAAGTTTCTCGAAACCAAAGGCTTCACCAAGGTCAGAAACGTACTCGGAGGAATTATGGCCTACCGAGCTCTTTAAAAAAGTAAAAACCGGACCTCAACTCAGAAGTCCGGTTTTTTTTTACTTGAAAATAAATGGCTGAGGGGAAAAACAGAGTACAAAGATCAGGATAGCCAGCCAGCCCAAGATTTTTCTCTTTGTATCCAATACACGGTCGTCCCCTACCTCGGGATGCTTCAGTCCCATCACTCGCCCTAGCAGAAATCCAAAAAACAACCAGCCTTCATACCCTTGCCAAGTAGGCTGCCAAAACACCAAGGCATACTGAGCTGCCGCCAAAGTCAAGGCAAGGGCAAGTTTACTTTGGGTAGAAAGCCCCGATTTGGTATAGCAGATATATAAAAATCCCACATAAAGCGGAATTCGAATCAGGGACTCCTCCATAGGCTGCATCGGACTGATCACACCCAACCCCGCATAACCCAAAAAAGCGGTAAATGCAATCAATGAAATCTGCTGATTCCATTTAGGAAACAAACCGAATATCACATGTCCTCCATCCAACTGCCCGATGGGTAGTAAGTTGAGCGCGGTAAAAAACAAGGCCAAATATCCAGCAAACAGAAAAGGATAATGAATCACCTCAGACATGGCAGGAAGCCTGTCTGGATCAGCCAATACCTCTCCCAACGCCCAAAAGAGCATATTTCCCCCCAATTCAAAATCAAGCACGTCCTCACCATATCCCTCAAAATTAGGATCGGCATATTCGGGATGAATCTGGTAGATGTAATCAGCCGGAGGCAAATTGGTAAAACCGTAAATCAACACCCCTAGCGCGACCACAAAACCAGCCAAAGGACCCGCAATTCCAATATCGAAAAACTTGATTCGGCTATTGACAAAGCCCTTCATTCTGATAATCGCTCCAAACGTACCAATCGAGGGCGCACCGATGAATCCCAACCAAGCTGGAATAAAAAAGGGAAGCGTACAGCGCACCTTGTGGTAAAGTGACGTAAAAAAATGTCCCAACTCATGTATCAGCAAAATCCCGATAAATGGAATCGAAAATGCCATTGATTTGAAGAAAAACTCCCAGGTCAAGGCAGATTCCCCACTGGCAAGGATATGCTTGCCATACACCCACTCCCCTCCTGCAAGGGTACTGGTGATGATCGTCAGCACAAATAAAAGAAGATGGATGGCGTATTCTTTTGGCTTATACATGGCTGAAATAGTCAAGTAAAACCTGTGGGCCTGTCACTTGCACGGCATGAATCCCAATCTTTTTGGCTCCTTCTACATTGGCCAATAGGTCATCAAAAAACAGCACGCGCTCTGGACTTGTCCCCAATTCTTCCACCATTTTTTCATAAATAGCTACATCAGGTTTAGCCAGGCCCATCTCATGGCTGTAGAAGATCCGGTCGAAAAAAAGATCAAAACTATCCGCTTGAAATTCCTCCTTCAAAAGTCCATAAACCCCCTGAATATGAATTTCATTGGTATTACTAAGCACTCCCACTTGATGGGTTTGCCGTAATTTTTTCACTAGGTCCAACCGGTAAGGAGGAATTTTTCCAAGCAGACTGTTCCACAATTCATCTACTTCCTGATCACTCCAAGAT
>CALRRX020000517.1:0-3075 GCA_943370675.1 Reyranella massiliensis 521
GGCTTTTTTGGTGGAGGCAGCGGACGACATTTGTTACAGCATCATCGACCTGGAAGATGGCTGCACCTTAGGCTTGGTGACATTTGAAGAGACCCTCAAACTTCTCAAGCCCATCTTGGGAGACAAATTTGACAAGGACAAATTGAAGGACCGAACTCAGGCACAAAATCTGGGAGCACTTCGCGCTTTGGCAATCGGTCAGTTGATTCGGGAGACGGTGGAGGTATTTGGCTACTATGAGGAAGGCATGAGAAAGGGTAATTTTGACAAGGCACTAACTGATATGATTCCTTCAGCCAAGGCCTTGGCTGAGATTTCTAGGATTTCGGTCCAGAAGATTTATCGTTCCAAGGTGGTTTTGGAAAAAGAAGCAGCAGGTTTTCAGGTACTTGATGGGCTTTTGAGTGTGTTTTCGCAAGCTTTGTATCATCAGTTTTATGCCCCTGAGTACTTTTCTGGACAGGACAAAAGTATCCTGAGGCTGCTTCCCGAGGATTTCCCACTCAAAGGCTGGGGCGCTGCGGTGAATCCCTATCCCATGCTTCGTGCTTTGGTCGATTTCATCTCCGGGATGACTGATAAGTATGCCTTGAATCTTTATCGAAGGGTGAAAGGTATATCGTTTCCGGGGGCTTAGTTTTTCTCGCCAAGGCGCTATGTCGCGAAGAAAAAATCCTTTGCGTCTTATGAGGCTTTGCGAGAGATTCAAGCTACGTCTTGCTTCTGGAGAAGCAGGATAACCAGAAATCTGTGCATCTTTGGCCATTTTGACCAAACCGAAAGCCTAAAGCAGTAAATCAAATTCATTTCACTCTGCCCTCACATCTTCGTGGCAAATAAAAGTCCTGAAGTTTGGAAGTAAAAAATGATACGATTTGATACGTTTAAATATGATTATGATACGAAAAATATCATTGTCTTCCCTTTCAAGGTTTTCGTGTAGGATAGTTCCGCCTTTCTACTAACACATGTACAGGCTAATTTTCCATGTGAATAACAAGTCATCCTTGGGAATTTTATCATCTTGATTACATAAAAATAGAAGTCAACTAGTACTTCTTACAAGAAAAGCATCCTAAGATTCCTTCCGGAAGATTTCCCGCTCAAGGGCTGGGGCGCTGCGGTGAATCCCTATCCCATGCTTCGTGCTTTGGTCGATTTCATCTCCGGCATGACCGATAAGTATGCCTTGAATCTTTACCGAAGGGTGAAAGGTATATCGTTTCCGGGGGGGTGAGGTAATGCCATTTGGAAAAGAGTTTTCGCACGGACGCTTTCAAGCTATTTTTTTCCTTGACATGCTCTGTTTCTTACAATTATTTGTTTTTTGATGTTCAACGTAAAGGAATTCTACCATCTCATACATCAATTCACTAATTTTTTTTAGAAAATGGTGATTTCTTTTCACCAGTAATTATATCCTTCTTCCTATTATACAATTGACCATGAAGATGATTCAAATTTAAGTTACCATTTATTCCAAAACTACAAGAGACTATTCTATGGAGAGGATTAGGATCATCTGATTTTCTAAAAATAAAAAATCGTACTTCATAAAATGTCGGATCGTCTATTCGATTATTATCATAAAAAATTGGTACCTCATAAATTAATTTTTCGTTTCCAACTTGAAAATTTTCTTCATTATAATAAGGTAAAGGAATAAATGCAAAATCTCTTTTTAATATTTGATTACTCTTTACAAGTTTAATTAAATCATTGGGAGATTCAATGTTAAGTTCCACTTCCTCATTAAGTTTATCTAAATATGATTCTCCAAATCTATTAATTACAATAAATGAAAACTTTATTTGGCGATCATATATAGTAGGGTTGTAAGCTTCGGTTCTTATTTTTAAATAAGCTGACTCATGGATAATATTCAAATTTAATTCCAAATGATTTAATTCTTCTTCCGTATTTTTGTTAACATAAACATAAACACCAACAAAACCAATTACTACAATTGAAATTAAATGCAAAAGTTCGATGTTTAAAGCAGAAGAATCAACATTAAACCCATTAATTACGTCCGTCAGGAAAAGTAGAAGCATTATAATGCCTAAACAAGGAATAATCACTCTGATAAGTAGATCCTTATTGATAATTTTATTTTCTCTTTTCATATAAAGTATAGTTTTTAGTTTTTAATTGAAAATTGTAGGAAACGAAAAGCTAGAATTTTAAATTTATTTTACTGTGTGTCCAATCAAACAGTTAATTCGGACATGTTCCCCACTTTGGTTTGTTTTGAATAGTTAGTGGGCTATTTGTGGAGAAATTATCAGGTTCGGACTTGATATTAAGAACACACCAACTAGAAATATTTTGATTATAAGGACTGTTTTTGAATAAATCCCTCATATCAGATACATTAACTACATTCCATTTTCCAATTGGTTGATTAAATTTTGAATCTAGAAACATTGCCCACATAGTGGTTACATTACTAACGTTCCAGTTTTCAATATTTTTATTAAATGGTGATCCTTGAAACATACTTCGCATTGATTTGACTTGGCCTACATTCCAATTGCCAATTTCTTGATTAAATGGTGTCTCAAAAAACATAAATGACATATCCTGAACGTTGCCAACATTCCATTCACCTAGCGGTTGATTAAATGGTGATTTGAAAAACATAAAGCCCATATTTGTAACGTTTCCTACATTCCAATTCCCAATCGGCTGGTTAAATTTTGATTCATAGAACATTCCAGCCATATCATTTACTTTTCCAACATTCCATGTACCTATTGGTTTGTTAAAATCACTCTTGAAAAACATGGCATTCATATTCGTAACATTACTCACATCCCAATTTCCAATATTATTATTAAACCTTGAATCATAGAACATTTGACTCATATTCGTCACATTGCTTACATTCCATTTTTCAATTTCCTGATTAAATCCTGATCCAAAAAAAAGAGCTTGCATGTTTTTTACGCTACCTACATTCCAGTTACCTATTGGTTGATTGAATGATGAAAAATAAAACATAAAACCAATGTTGTTCACATTGCTCATGTCCCAAATATTAATTGGTTTATTAAATTTAGATTCATAGAACAT
>CALRRX020000518.1:0-3072 GCA_943370675.1 Reyranella massiliensis 521
GTTTTTTCAAAGCTTCCTGCATCTACATCTGACTGTGCCACAACTGACGTAGCCGTATAGACCCAAGTCTCACCTACTCCTAAAATGTCATCCTCATTGGTATCGCCACTGACATAGGTTGGGCCGGTCGACGCTTTGTCATCTTCCACTACCACTGAGCTGATCGATACATTGCCTGTATTTTCTACCTCAATCGTGTAGGTTAACTCGTCGCCTGCCGCTGAATATGTATCAGTGGTATTTTTGGTCAAGGTCCAACTTGGAGTCTGAGTGGCATTGACTGTCTCTGTTCCTTCAGCGTCTGGAATCGTTCCATTTGGTATGGTACCTGAGGCAGTAGCAGTATTTTCAAAGCTTCCTGCATCTACATCCGCCTGAGTCACCGTATACGTTGCTGAATAAATCCACTTTTCTCCAGTAGACAAAATATCATCGTCACCTGTATCACCGCTCACATAGGTAGGTCCTGAAGTAGCCTTCGGATCCTCCACAGTAACTGTACTGATCGCTACATCACCATCATTTTCTAACTCAATGGTGTAATTGATCACATCTCCAACTGCATCGAAAGATTGCTCAGTGGCAGTTTTCGTCAATTTCCACGAAGGATTACAAGAAACGGTATTGTCATAAATGACCGCAATAGGGCCTCCCGTATACTCACAACCGTTTGGCAAAGTCATAGTCACGGTATAATTACCTGCGGCATCTACCTCAATAGAACCACCTGTTTTAGTAATTGTACCATTGATGTCTGTACCATCGACTATGCTTCCGTCCGTGGTAGACCAAGTGTAAGTGGCATCGTCACGGAAAGGAGTAGCTGTAAGCGTTGTGGTAGGAGTTTCACAAGAAATAGAAGGGGCATCATTTTGCTCTACAATAGAAACGCCTGATTGGCCCCAAGTGAATGGACCCGCCATATCACTTAGTGACGCGGTAAAGGAATTGGAAGTACGGGTTTTTACCATGTAGGTGATCCATGGGAAAAAGCATGGATCATTGTCATCCCCAGAAGAAAGCTTGTTGTCCAAACCAAATGCGGTCAGGTTAATTCCTAACTCAGCTACAGCAAATGGCTGGTAAGAAGTAGCATAGGTGTTGGAATTTCCATTTTTTGTACCCCAAGGCGCAGCTTCAGGAAATTCACCATCCAAATTCACGTATCCACAAACGTCAGAGCCTTGATTTTTTGGAACTACAGAAGCATATCCAAATGTGGCTCCATTGCCATCCCCATCGAACTCTGCGCCAAAGTTAAATGGCAAATTAGCAGGGGGTGAAGCAAAAAAAGCATCGTAATCTGCTTTACTGACCCAAATTCTGATTTCTACATCTGCCTGACTTCCACCATTGACCAAGCCCATGTTGTAAATCATATCACCAACTCTTTTGATGGATCCATCCGCGTTAAATTGAAAGGCAGTATGTCCTGCATCAGCTCCAGTAGTGGTGAATGCTCCATTAGTCACTTTGACGTCATCAACAAAAAACTCAAAATCCATGTAGGAATCGCCATTGGGTTCGGCAATGTTGATCAATCCCATGAACCACAAATCGTCAGAGGTAGGAGTCACCGTTCTAAACATATGACCCGCCACATCGATGACGTCATTCTTACCTCCGATATTTCTTGATTGTTGTAACCAATCGATTGATGGATTCTGTCCGTTTTTTGCCGATTGGTTAAATCCAGATAAATCAAGACCAAAATCACTGAAACTATTATAATCTCGAGCCCAAATTGCATCAATTAAGACTTTATAATTATTGGCATCTACATAATCCGCATAGCTACCTAATCCACCATTCATTCTGATTTCAAATACAGGATCATCCTCGTTTTGAAGCCTTCCTTGCAAAGCAGCTACAGTAGCCGGATCTTGAATGATCACATTTCTACCAGTTGACTTTTTAAACCAGTCCACAGGCCCGAAAGGTGCGCTTGTGAGTGACTCATTTGCATACAGGTTAGAATTGATTCCGAAATCTCCAATAACACATCCTTGGTTATTAATCACGAATTGTGCTTGGGTGTCAACAGGCTTGAAGAAGACCAATGCAAACAACAAGAGGTTCAAAAGCATCACAGGTTTAAACCTATAGAATGCTTCATAATTGGCTTTTGAAAAAGGATTGGACTCCAGCAGTTCATTAGATTTATTTTCTAATGTTGCCAATAAAGAAGTCGCACCATTTTTCGTCCCACTTCGATCAATTTCGAAGAGCCTTGAAAGGAAGATTTTTTGTAGAAATCTTGACATAGTTTAGGTGAATTGTATGAAATAAATTTTATTCAGTTTTTGTGAATCAGAGTTTGTACAGATTTCTGATTTTATACAGTCACAAAAGTATCTCAATACCCATCTAGGCTTTCTTCAAAATCCTGACATGCTTTCCTAAAAAATAAACAGCAGGAGATACAATATCATTTTAAAAGGTTGCACCAAAAAACATATAGGTAAGTCAATCTAAAAATAAAGGCTTAGCGCTCCTTTAATACCAAATATTTCAAATTAAATAAAAAGACGGAGAATAAATAAATGGCATTTAATTAATGTTATATAATCACTTTATTTATATTAAAATACTTTTTATTTTGTTTTTTTAAAATTTAGGAATCTTAAAAAAAGAGGAATAGCATTTTTAGGAAAGGGTCTTTAACTTTACACACAGCAAAATATACTTGTTGCACCCATTTCGATTTAATCTTGAATTTGCATCCATCTTTTGTAAGCTTTCTGTACGTTGCCATGCTGGCGATCAGTTTTTTGGTCACCCTCATCTACGTCGCATTTAATTGGAATAATCGCCTTTTTGGCCGATTGATGTCCATTACATTTATTTTGATCAGTTATGGGTTGTTCACCAGTTTTTGCGCCTCCCAAGGCTTCTTTATTTATTTTCCCCATGTAGCACGTACGGGCTATCTTGTCCTCCTGACTGTATCTCCCTTACTTTATCTCAGTCTAATGAGAGGGCTTCCAAATACTCCTTTAAAAAGATCGGATGCCATCCATTTTATCCCAGCACTGCTTTACCTGATCAATTATTTGCCGTTTTTTTTGCTTT
>CALRRX020000519.1:0-3057 GCA_943370675.1 Reyranella massiliensis 521
TCATCTTCAGAGATGGCTTCACTGCCCCGATTGAGTTGAGAGATGGACTTCATGGAAGCTTCTCGCTGCTCCGTGTATTTGTTGAAGATAGGCCAAAATCGTTCGGCCTGCTCAGGTTTCAGATCTATTCTGGAAGTAATAAATGCGATCCTTGCTGCCTGTAGCTTTTCAGGATCGATGTTTTGATTTGGCCTCTGGGCCATGACAGTTCCCGCCAAGAGCAAGAAAAGTAATACAAGATATGGTGTGATTTTTTTCATAACGGTGGGATTAATACCAGTTTTCATCTTCAACTTCCAAAGGGACATCGTCCGGACCAAATTGCTCCTCAATGATCTGATCTAGGATCTCATTTGGATTTTCAGATAGCCCGAGGACATCTTCGGATGACCACTGATTGCTTTCTATGTAGAGAAGTGCTTCTTCTTCTAAGGTGAGAGTTGCTGCGGGAGCATTAAATAGGCCAAACTGCCAAACACCCAAGGTGATCAAAATCGAAGCGGCTGCGGCATAGCGGATGAAAATGCTGGAGCGTTCTCGTTTTGATTTTTGAAGGATTCGGTCAGGAAGATTCTCAAAGTAGCCATCTGGGGCCTTGAATTCCTGCAACTTGGGTAACTTTTCCATTGGCATTTAGACTTAGTGTCGGTCAATTGGTTTATTGATTCAACAGGTATTGTTCGATTTTTTTTACTGCATGGTGATAACTTGCTTTCAATGCACCTACACTGGTGCCCGTCACTTCTGCCATCTCTTCATAGCTTAATTCTTCTTGATATTTGAGGTGAAAGACTAGCTTTTGCTTATCAGGAAGCTTGAGAAGCGCTTTTTCAAGTTTCTTTTGAATTTCTTCCCCTGTTAAAACCCCAGGTTGATCTAAGTAAGATTCCATTTTTTCCTGATGGTCCTCTAAAGAGAAAAAAAAGCGCTTTTTCTTTTTCTCTAAAAACGTCAACGCCTCATTGGTCGCGATTCGATAAAGCCAAGTGAAGAGGGAGGAGTTTCCTTCAAACTTATCTAGGCTTCTAAAAGCCTTAATGAAGGTGTTTTGGGTAAGATCATCAGCATCCTCATGAATGATGACCATGCGTCGGATCACGTGATAGACTCGCTTTTGATAGGTTTCGATCAGTTGTCTATATCCCATCTCCTTTGTAAAGGGAGATTGGATAAGCTGGAGAATATGCTGATCGTTTTCTTTCATGTTTCGCCATTAGACCTGCAGAAAGGCATGGGGTTTAAGATACATGAAAAATGGGTGAGAAAAAGAGGGGAGATTGGAGACCGAAGACAGAAGATGGGAGACCGAAGTAGGAAGATCAACTTTTCCAAAGTTTCAAACTTTGGAAAAGTTCTAAATGAAATGTCGATACTCAGAAAAGCAAAAAAGCACTGCCTGTTATAGAAGTGCTTTTTTTGAAAAAATGGGATAGGGTGAAGCAACTTTAAATCTCAAGGATATAATCCAAAATTCCTGCATTTTTTCCTTTAGGTCGAGTGACCAGGAGCGGTAAGCTATCATTGAACTGAATGAGGCGTTCGGCCATACTACCGATAAATAATGCTGTAGCCGCTGTCCGTCCCTTTGCTCCGATGATAATGCCGTCGGCTTCAATTTCCAGAGCTTTTGAAACGATCTCTTGTACTGGATCGTCATCGTCGTCTTTGGTATAAATTGGGTTGATTTTTACTCCCTTGGTATCGATTTTACGGATAAACTTTTTGTAGTTGATTTCCGCATGCATCTTCATGATGTCGGTAAATTCCTCGTAGCTTTTACCGGTAAAATGATAACCTGATGGTACTGTGAACACATTTTGACAGACGATTTCTGCAGTACCTCCATGCTTTTCGACGATCATTACAGCCTCTTCGAGTGCGTCTTTGGAATAATCTGAAAAGTCACTGGGCACCAGGAGACGGTTAAGCTTCGGCTTGGCTCCTTCGGGTACAATTAAAAGTGAACAGGAAGCCCTTCTCGCCAAACGCTGTGAAGCCACTCCAGTCCCCGGAAGATCCACTTTGCGACCGATCATGATCATGTCGGCTGATTTTTCTTCGGCAAGCTTCAGGATTTTTTTTGACAGATTGCCTTCTTTGACCACATAGCTTATGGCCAAGCCTTTGATATCTGGAAAATGCTGTGCCACCACTTTTTCCATAGCTTCCTTTCGCTCGTTGATCATGTTTTCGATCAGATTGGGAAATTCCTCGAGTACTTCCTTGGGGATCGAAAGGTTTTTGATCACATTGGCAAAATAGATTTTTTTGGTCTGATTTACCCTGGCGATAAAAGCGGCGTATTCGATGAGGGTCTGATCTAAGGGGGTCTGGTCAAGACAAACAATCAATTTTTTAATCAGATACATAGCGACTTGGATTTGTCCCTACAAAGGTAATCTTAGGATAACAATCTCTGAAAGGATTTGCAAAATAAAATTCTGATTATTGTTTAGTGCTGTAGTTTTTGGCCTAAAATGAGCGATTTTATCCAATGGGCTAAAAAATAAAATTTGGCAATGTTTCATCAGTGTTAATTCCTGATGATTTGATAAAGATTAATTTTGAATTTGGACAACGCTCTCAGAGGCTTGCCGTATATTTGTGATGTCCGGGCTGCCGACTTGTTCGAACTTCACAATTTAATTACAATCCCGAGTGAAGCTTTTACCAAAAACAGGCCTCACCCCGTCTAGACGGGGCCTCGCACAAAACGCAGGATAACAGTGGAAGTTTGCGGCATCCAAGCAGCTCAAATCTTGTCAATAAAAGAGGTTTCGTAACACTCTAAGGCCCGGATTTTTTCACCTTACTTTTGATCCATTCCCACTCTTCTTTTCCCAAGCCCAAAAGAGCCGAACCTGATAAAAACAGAAGAAGAACAGCTGTTGATTTGATCATAATTCCCAAAAATGGGTGCAAACCATCAACACTCAAAAGCATCCCTCCAAGCGAAATCAACCCAACGAAACTGATTTTTACTGTTTCTAGGCTAAATGGATCCAGTTGGATTTTAGCTTTTAGATAGGCATACTTGATCAGATTGAAAAGCAACAT
>CALRRX020000520.1:0-3056 GCA_943370675.1 Reyranella massiliensis 521
CACCAATTTTTCCAAAGGGGGAGAAAAGCAACTGATCGAGCAGGTCGGAAGTGCTCCTGTCATCATCAAGCTGCTGGAAGGAACTCAGGGCTTGGGTGTGGTTTTGGCTGAAACCAAAAAGGCAGCACAGTCCGTAGTGGAAGCCTTTCATGGCTTGAAAGCCAGAATCATCGTGCAGGAATTTGTCAAAGAAGCCAAAGGGGCTGATATCAGAGCTTTTGTAGTCAATGGCAAAGTGGTAGGTGCGATGAAGCGCCAAGGTGCCGAAGGAGAATTCAGATCTAACCTGCATCGGGGAGGCGTGGCCACAGTGATCAAGCTGAGCAGGGCAGAAAAGCAGGCCGCCCTCAATGCAGCCAAAGCCCTTGGGCTGGACGTGGCAGGGGTGGACATGCTACAATCTTTGCGAGGGCCACTCATTTTGGAAGTCAACAGTTCTCCCGGACTCGAAGGAATAGAAAGTGCTACTGGCGTGAATATCGCAGCCGAAATCATCAAATTTGTAGAGGAAGGGGTCCGCAAAAAATTTTCTAAACGAGAAAAACATTAATGAGTAGAGTTATAAAAATCGGTACCCGAGGTAGTAAGCTGGCACTTTGGCAAGCTTACCATGTGGAGGAGTTGCTGAAAAAGGCGGGACTTGAGTCCGAGATAGTCATTATCGATACCAAAGGCGATCAGGTCTTGGATGTTTCTATTTCAAAAATCGGTTCTAAGGGGGTTTTTACCCAAGAGCTCGAAGATCAGCTGCTTGACGGTCGGATCGACATCGCAGTCCATTCAGCCAAAGACATGCAGTCCAATCTGGCGGATGATTTTGAAATTATCGCTTTTACCGAGCGGGAAAAGGAAAATGACATTTTGCTTTCTAACAAAAAAGGGATTTCTATATCGGATGCCGCGCAATCCTTGGTATTGGGAACTTCTTCCACCAGAAGGATTGCGACACTCAAGCATTTTTATCCCCATGTAAAGACCGTAGACGTCAGAGGTAATCTTCAAACCCGAATCCGCAAAATGGAGGAAGGGCTTTGCGATGCCTTGCTTTTGGCTTATGCCGGAGTACATCGGATGGGATACGATGATATGATCGCTGAGTATCTGGATTTGGATGAATTCACTCCCGCAGTGGGCCAAGGTTCGGTGGCGATTGAATCTGCTAAAAATCTAGATCCAAACCTCCGCTCTCAAATCATCAAAGCTTGTAATCACTCCGAAACCCAAGCCCGACTTCGAGCAGAAAGAGCATACCTCAGGGTCTTGGAGGGTGGATGCAGCATACCTGTATTTGCCATGGCTAGCCTGGAAAATGACCAATTGGTGCTCAATGGAGGGATTGTAAGTTTGGATGGAAAGCAGCGGATTACCTTTCACCTCCATGGATCCACGAAGGATCCAGAAAGCCTAGGTCAAGAGTTAGCCTCAAAAGTACTGGCTGCCGGGGGGAAAGAAATTTTGGAACAAATCAAAAAAGCACAATCCTGATATGAGAAAGCTAAGCATGCTTCTGATTTTTGGACTAATCCTGATCAGCTCTTGGGCTTGCGGAAAGGACAAAGATTACCTGATTACCATCACTACCCGCCATGGTGAGATCAAAGCGATTCTCTTTGACGATACTCCGGAGCACAAAAACAATTTTATTGCCTTGGCAGAAGCGGGGAGATTCGATTCTACACAGTTTCACCGAGTGATAAAGGATTTCATGATTCAGGCAGGTGATGTGTACGGAAAAGAAGGCCTTCCTGCACAGCAATGGCCTACATTGCCCTCCGAAATCAGCACACATCATGTTCATATCAAAGGAATGATCGCTGCTGCCCGTCAGGGAGACAACATCAATCCAGAAAGACGTAGTAATGGTTCTCAATTTTACATCGTTCAAGGCAGAACCTATGAGGAATTGGAGTTGACCACGGATTTTCCGGCTTTGCAAAAAGCGGTCTTTCAATACATGCAGCTGGGCTCGGGTCAGGAATTAAAAAAGGAATATTCACGCTTGTTTGAGGAGCAAAAGTTTGACAGTCTTACCAACCTTCTCCTTTCAAAGCGAGACGAAATCGCCAAGACGCTTAATATCAAACTGACAAAAGATTACACTCCTGAGCAAATCAAAGACTACGCGGAAAAGGGAGGGACACCGCACTTGGATTTCCAATACACCGTATTTGGTCAGGTTCTCAGTGGATTAGAAGTAGTGGATAAAATTGCTGCCGAACCGACTTCCAGAGATGTCCCAAATGATCCGGTCTTCATTAAAGTGACCGTAGAAAAAGTATCACGTAAAAAAATTGAAAAAGAATTTGGCTATGTCTATCCCGTCTCAAAGTAAACCTAAGATTCTCATTACAGGGGCTAATGGCCTTTTGGGTCAAAAGTTGGTGGAACAGCTAGTTGATGAGGGTAATTTTCAAGTGATCGCTACAGGTAGAGGCCCAAGCAGACTCTCTGGAGAGGGATTTGTCTATCAGCCTTTGGATATAGAAGATCAGCAAAACGTCGAGACAGTTTTTTCGGAGTTAAACCCTGAAGTGATCATCCATGGTGCAGCCATGACCAATGTGGATGAATGCGAACTTAACCAAGAGGCATGCTTTAAGGCCAATGTTTTAGCCACAAAATACCTAGTTGCTTCTGCTGAGCGCATCAGTGCTCATTTCATATTTGTTTCTACGGACTTCATTTTTTCGGGTGAGGATGGGAAAAATCCCTACAATGAAGAAGCGAGCCCTGATCCAGTCAACTATTATGGGCAGACCAAGCTGGATGCAGAGCTAATCGTGAAAAGTTCCAAGCTGAATTGGGCGATCGCTCGCACTGTATTGGTGTATGGAATAGCCAATGACCTCAGTCGTTCGAATATTATTCTTTGGGTTAAATCTTCTTTGGAGGCAGGGAAAGAAATCCAAGTGGTGGACGATCAGGTGAGGACTCCTACACTTGCGGAAGACTTGGCAGCAGGTTGTATTTTGATCGCAGAGCAGCGCGCTACAGGGGTATTTAATATCTCAGGATCGGATCTTTTGACACCTTATCAAATGGCGATAGAAACTGCG
>CALRRX020000521.1:0-3054 GCA_943370675.1 Reyranella massiliensis 521
TCTTGGAAAACTGCTCTGAGCGGGAAGGAAAAAAAGCGGTTGAGGACTATGGTCGGGCCATATTGCAATTGGCTCAGGCCAACATTTTCCCCGGAGACATGATGACCAAGAACTTTGGACTGACGCGTCAAAAACGGGTGATCTTCTACGACTACGATGAGATCGAGTTTTTGGAGGATATGAATTTCAGAGAAAAGCCGAAGCCAGAAACCTACGAGCAGATTTACGCTTCCGAACCTTGGTATGAGATCAAAAAAAACGATGTGTTTCCGGAGGATTTCAAGCGCTGGATGATTGGAAGGTCGGATTTAAAGCCCCATTTTTTATCCTATCACCACGATCTATTTTCTCCTGAATATTGGCAGAAATTGCAGCAGCGCATTCGGGCTGGAGAATTAATTCACGCGATCCCCTATCCAGAAGAAATCCGCTTTCGCCCGGGTGAATTGGATTAAGGCTAGTTTAATTTCATTCTTCCCCTGTTAAAACTTAATTTTGACCTTTCGGGTTAATTCTTCCACTCTCCCAACCCATGGTTTCAGCTAGTTCGACAGATATACCCACTCAAGTCTTTACCAAAAAAATCATCCTTCGTACCGAAGAAGATGACATCAGACCGGTATACCTCTCGGGTAATTTCAACAATTGGGCTACTCAAGATTTTCGGTTTAAAATGCAGAAAATCAAGGAGGGAGAATACGAATATTCCTTTCCTGCTGATCTGGAAATGCATGGGGAGTTGATTTACAAATTCACCAAAGGAGATTGGTCTGAGGTGGAAATCGATACACATGGTAACCGGACACCCAACCGACATTGGAACGATGACCGATCGGTGAAAGTGGAGCGTGTTGCCAAATGGAGAAAAAACTGGCTTCCTTACCGACCTTCCCAGCTTCCTCAGATCCATTTGATCTCTGAAGAATTTGAAATCCCGCAGCTCAACAAAACCCGGAAAATCTGGGCGCTCCTTCCTCACGATTACGACACCAGCACCGAGCATTATCCTGTCCTTTACCTTCAGGACGCCCAAAATCTCTTCAATGAAAACGCAGAGTTTGGCAACTGGCAAATCGATAAAAAGCTCGCGGTCATGTCCGATTATGGGATCGGAAAAGTCATCATCATCGCAATAGAGCATGGTGAAAAAGAGCGCCTGCTAGAGTACAATGTGGGTAAAACCGTGCTAGGAAAAGGGCAGGGCAAGCAATACATCCGCTTCATCACAGATACACTCAAGCCCTTTGTAGACAGGACTTTTCGAACCAAAACCGAACGTGAATTTACGGGCATCGGAGGCAGCTCCATGGGTGGTTTGGTGAGTATCTTTTCGGGGCTGATGTACCCTGAGGTCTTTGGCAAACTGATGATATTTTCTCCATCGCTATGGGTAATTCCTAAAATCAAACTCGGATTCTTGGACATCTTCGAACCGATGGAGACCCGAATTTACCTCTACGCTGGTGGAGATGAGAGCGAAACCATGGTCGAGCATGTGACCAAATTCCGAAAGCGCCTACTTAAGCGCGAAAGCCTTCAAGGCAAAATGAACGTTCGACTTTCCATCAACGAACACGGGAAACACAACGAATCCTACTGGAGCGATGAGTTTCCAAAAGCCATCGAATGGCTGTTTTTCAGTGACAAATCGGAGTAAGCTCCTATCCAAATCTTATGCAACTAAAACTCAATCCAAAAAAACCTTCATCCTCAGGACTTAGGGTAATTCCTGTGTTAGAAAATCAGGTAAAGGAAACTCTTGTCGAAAAAAATATAGAGCTAAACATTCCTGCACCACTTTTTTCAGGTAAAAAAGACACCCAATACAGCTTTGAACACGAGGGAAGAATTGTCCTGCTTTTGGGCTTGGGCGAAAACCCTGAATACAAAACCATAGAAAATAGCTTTCGGAGAGTCCTTTCAAAAAATAGCTCTCTGATTGAATCAGAGGTGCTATTGGACTTGACTACTGCTTTAGAGTCTAGTCAGGTGGAAGCCGCCTTGGTGGGATTCCAACTTGGGGCTTACTCGATTGGATTCTACAAAAAAGAAAGGCCGAAGGATTTTGGAAAATTGAAAGTGGAAGTATTCACCTCATTGAAAAAATCAAAAGACCTCGCTGAAAGAGCAGAAAAAATCGCTGCTGCGAAAATCGAAGCCTTCAAATTGGTCGACCTACCTCCTAACAAAATCACCCCGGAGCATTTGGGCGATTGGGCGAAAAACCTTGGTAAAAAGTTTGACTTGAATGTCAAAGTATGGGACTCTAAAAAAGCCAAATCTGAGAAACTGGAGGCCTTTTTGGCAGTGGGAAGGGGTTCTGCTAAAGATCCAAAATTCATCATCATCGAATACCGTCATTCCAAAGCCACCAAGCATATTGGCTTGGTCGGAAAGGGAGTTACCTTCGATACCGGAGGACTCAATGTCAAAACGCAGGGTATGCACTACATGAAATCCGACATGGGTGGAGCAGCAGCCGTGCTTGCAGCTACCCAATTGATCGCGGATCTGGGCTTGCCTATCAACTTAACCACGATCGTCCCTGCAGTCGAAAACGCGATAGACAAAGATGCTTACTTGCCTTCTGAAGTAATCGGAAGCCATGCGGGATTGAGTATCGAGGTGATCGATACCGATGCGGAAGGCCGGTTGATTTTGGCAGATGGTCTTTCGTATTTGATCAAAAACTATTCACCAGATCAGGTCATTGATTTGGCCACATTAACAGGAAGCGCCATTGGCACCTTTGGCTACGAGTGTGCTGCCTTGTTTTCCAACGATGGCAGTCTTTCCCATGGACTTCAAGCTGTAGGCGAGGAAATAGGTGAAAAATCCTGGCCTCTTCCCCTCTGGGATACCTATGCAAAAGAAATGGACTCCGAAATCGCAGATATCAAAAATTACCATGGGAAGCCCTTTGCAGGCGCCATCACTGCTGCCAAATTCCTACAGGCATTTACCCATGAGCATCCTGCATGGGCCCACTTGGACATTGCTGGGGTTGCTTTTTCAGATTCTGAATTTGCAAAAACCAAAACAGGGACCGCCTAT
>CALRRX020000522.1:0-3053 GCA_943370675.1 Reyranella massiliensis 521
ATCCAGTTATGCAGTTATGGTGTAGGTCTGGTTGTGGAGCTTTTCAAGAAGAGTTTGAAAGGTTAGTTTCCCTTTCTGCAGACAAAAATCACCTCGTCTTTGGGGAGTGAGTATTTTTTGATCAAATCTGGCCCAATTTGTTTAACGAACTGATTTTCTTCGATTTTCAATCCTGATTTCCGTAGTCGCTCGGCATAATCCTTTCCAAACTTGCGTACATGATCTCTTTGACCAAAAAGTCGTTCTCTTTCGGCTGGATCTGTAATGGTTTTGTCTTCTAAGGTCTCCTCAATTGGATACACTGGGGATTGTAAAATTCCCCATCCGCTTGGTTTCAAAACTCGGTTGAATTCTGCACAAGCAACCAAATCATTGTCTACATGCTCAAGGACATGATTGCAAAAAATCACATCAAAGCTGTTATCTGGAAAAGGGATGGAATGAACGTCCATTTTCACTTTTGCCAATGGTGATTCGATGTCTGCCGTGATGTATTCAAGATTAGGCAATGCTTCAAATCGATCTATGAAGCAGTGCTCGGGTGCAATGTGAAGTACTTTGAGAGGTGCTGAGAAAAAGTCGGTTTGTTTTTTTAAGAAAAGCCACATTAAACGATGTCTTTCCAATGCCAAGCAGTTTGGGCAGAGTGCATTTTCTCTAGCAATCCTTCCGTAAGGCAAGAATTTTTTGTACTCACTTGCGCATACTGGACACTCTACCTCATTTCCTTTATTCAATTTGGAAAGTACTTTCATCACCAGCGGACTGACCGTTTGAAGGATTGGTCTTGGAATATATCGGATTACAAAGCTGATGATTGATTTCATGGAATAGGAAATTGGTTCGCAATTTACCAAATACGGAGGGTAAGAAGCGAAGGCTTACTTAGATTTTATTCAGTCTCCCCATCGGTTGATTTTGGAAGCCTTCCTGCTTTTTTTAAAGCCTCGCGTATGATCCACTCCAACTGTCCATTGGTGCTTCGAAATTCGTCTTCAGCCCATTTCTCAACAGCTTTCATCATTTTTTCATCCAACCTCAGTGCGAATGGTTTTTTAGCTGCCATAAGATTTGGATTTATATTCTCTAAATAGCTCAATAACTTTTTGAGCATCCTTTGGATTTTGTGTGCCAAGAAGGAATTTTTTACATTCAGTTTTTAAAAAAAAACCAAATTTACCTCCTGTGGTGTAAGCCCACGTGTCTCCATTCCATTTTATTCCCCAGCCTCCATATTCCCAGAAACTATTGTACTCAATAAGCTCTAGGGAAACTATGTCTTCGAAACGATATTTTCTTTCTTTGATAAATAGGGAATAACTGAATGTTAGGCTGTTATGATCAATTCGTGTTTTGAGTTCCAATTTCAAAAAGAGGAATACTACCGTTCCAATTATTCCAATGGGTAAAGCCAGTTCCCATTTCATTATAGTTTTAGAGGAAAGTAAGAAGCTTCCTATGGTGATTCCCGTTACCATAGTCAAAATCCCCCAAATCCAGACTTGTCTAAAGCGCTGATTCTCTTGAAATATGAAGTTTTCCATGATCTAGATTTAGCTTTCTTTAGAATTCCATAGTGTTACCATTTTCTGAAACTCCTTCGGTTTGGTTGTACTGAAGACCAATTTTCTTTTCTCTGTTTCTATTTCAATGACATGGTCGGCAAAGAAAATGTAAGCTCTTGTTTTACCTGAAATCCTCATCCCAATCCCACCGTAGTCAAGAAATCCATCTTTTTTGTGGATTGAAATAGCGTTGATGTCTTCTTTCTTCAATGTTTTCCATGATCTCTGGAAAGGACCGCTTTTATATTTGAAGGAAGAATAATCCATCCTAGTTTCAAGCTTGATATTCATTATGAGGAAAAATGCCAGGGGAATGAGTGTCCCTACAGTAAGCAGGGCGATCCATCCGTCATCGCCCAGCTTACCTGTGAAATAGAGCGTGCTGATCAAGACAAGCGTAGGAAGTTCTAGCAGGATAATTCCATACATGAGGAAGGTTCCATGGAAGCTTTGCTGTTCCTTGACCACCAT
The DNA here is from genome assembly GCA_943370675.1 of Reyranella massiliensis 521. GTDB lineage: Bacteria > Bacteroidota > Bacteroidia > Cytophagales > Cyclobacteriaceae > Algoriphagus. The sequence goes on from CALRRX020000522.1 coordinate 2,037, forward strand.
CTGCTTATTGGTTTAAGGTGCCGACATTGAGAACTGGACTGGCGCTTCTATCGGAACAGAGAACAACCATTAAATTTGAAACCATCGCGGCTTTGCGCTCCTGATCGAACTCAATGATGTCTTTCATCTTTAAATCTGCCAAGGCCATTTCTACCATGCCTACAGCTCCTTCTACTATTTTTTGTCTTGCTGCTACAATGGCGGTAGCTTGCTGACGCTGAAGCATGGCTGAAGCAATTTCGGAAGCGTAGGCCAAATTGGAAATTCTTGCTTCGATTACTTTGATGCCCGCTTGTAATAATCTTTCTGCAATTTCTTTTTCCAAAGAATGGTTGACTTCTTCTACTCCTGAGCGAAGTGTGACCTCAGCGTGATCATCATCAAAATTGTCGTAGCAATAGAGTCCCGCCATTTTTCTCACTGCGGCATCGGTCTGTAGATGCACGAAGTTTTCATAGTCTTCCACATCAAAAGTCGTCTTAAAAGTGTCCTCTACTTGCCAAACCACGATGGTTCCGATCATCACGGGATTTCCGATTTTGTCATTGACTTTGAGAGGCTTGTTTTCAAAGTTTCTGACTCGAAGGGAGATCTTCTTCTTGGTCATAAAAGGATTGACCCAAAAGAAGCCGTTTGCTTTGACTGTTCCCTTGTATTCTCCAAACAATAAAAGCACCATTGCCTTGTTAGGATCAACTATGAAGAATCCTGGTAAACAAATCAATGCAACTAGAAAAGCGATACCTCCTATGATTCCATAGGGAAGACCCAGAGTAAAACTGTAAACAGAAACTGCTATCGCGGCTAAAGCCAAGAAGAGCATAAAATAACCAGATGAAGGTTTGATGACTTTTTCCATGTTAAAATGATGTTAAAATGATATCATTGTGAATTACGAAAAAAGAATTTTAAGGTTCAAGTTTTGGGCAAAAAAAAATCCCCCGATTTCTAGGAGGATTTGATATTGGAAGATTTTATTTATTTCTTTTTGAAAAGAGAGTCTACAAATTCCTTTCT
>CALRRX020000523.1:0-3051 GCA_943370675.1 Reyranella massiliensis 521
AACTCAGGCAAAAGGCAGAAGTCCGATTTGTATCCAGAGACGGTATCCACGAAAAACTCTACCTGCTGCATCAAATCATCCACATTGGAGAATCGACGCATTTTCCACTGGACAAGACCAAGGCGGACGATCGACTTTTTATTACCGATGAGTTTCTCGTCCTTTTCGTAGTAGATATTAATCCACTCCAGCAGGGTCGCATACGCTCGAGAGTCGGTATCCTCTGGGAGGTATTTGGTGATTACTTTTCGTACGTGAAATTCATTAGCAAGCTGAAAAGAAAGCACCGAATCGAAGATTTCACGGTTTTTGACCAAGTCGATGTACTTTCTAGGGGTCATCTCGTCGGCATATTTGGAGTAACCCGGAATTCTTCCTCCCGCAATAATGGACCGGAGATTTAGATTTTCACAGAGCTCCTTTCGAGCATCGTAGAGTCGACGGCCGAGTCGCATCCCGCGGTAATCGGCATGGACAAAAATATCGGTACCATAGAGCGTATCTCCATCCGGATCATGGGTGTCAAATTTGCCATAGCCGGTGATCTCATCATAGGTATGATTATCCCCAAACTTGGCATAATCCACGATGATACTGAGTGCAGCGGCAATGACTTTACCATTGTCTTCGATGCAGATTTGGCCTTCGGGAAATACTTTCAGCTGGTTCTTTAGCTCCGCTTTGGTCCAAGCGCCTCCCTGATTTTTATAGATCGACACCATGATCTCACGGATATCCTCATAGTCAGAAAGCTTGATGTTACGGAGTCGGAGCCGGTGTTCTAATTCTTCTCTTTGCTTACTCATGCTTCAAAATTACATCAATTCGCTTAGAACTACCGACCAAACCTAATTTTAAGAAGAAGCTGAATGGATAAATTGAATCCGGAAGAAATCTGGACCGAAAAGGCCCTACTGGATTGGCTAAAATTTGAAAAGCAAAGTTCATTAGCCTAACCCTGTGCTATCCCAAAAGCCTTGCTATCTACCTGATAATTTGAATTATTGGGAAATAAGGCTAATTTTTGTGCGGTGGATTAAACTGGCAATGCTTCGACCAGTGTGAAAATGAAAAAGTTACTCATTGTTTTATTCTTTATTTTGTCTTGGGACGCACACTCCCAAAGCTTTTATCGCTACCGATTTGAAGAGCCTTGGTCGATTTCAGCCAGCCTTGGACCCACTCAGTATTTTGGTGAATTGTATTCTTTTTGGAGGTACAATGAAGGGGTACAGCCTGACTGGCATGCTAATTTTTCAGTGAATTATATTTTCGGAACACATCTCAAAACCAGGCTGGAAGGGACGTATTACAAAATGTCAGGTTCGGATACACCTTCTGATCCGCGAGCCTTTAGAACTCCTAGAAACCTACATTTCCAAGCCAAGAATTGGGAAGTCTCCAGCATTTTCGAATACTATTTTCATCCTGTAAAAGTCAATAATATCACCCGCCACTTGTGGAATCCCTACATTTTTGCAGGTGTAGGCATGTCAACCAACAATCCTCAGGCTGAGCTAGATGGAAAATGGGTGGATCTCCGTCCACTACAGCTTGAAAACAATCCTTACGAAAAATACATCGTGGTATTCCCTATGGGATTGGGATTCAAGTACAAGCTCAACGTGTACATGGACCTTAAATTTGAGGGAAATTATAGATGGACACTCACCGACTACATGGACGACATTTCCGCTTACAATGTCAGTGAGTTTTATCAGGATTTGGTGCAGGATTATGTATCGGGAGAAAATCCAGACCGACTGAGGCTAGCCATTCGAAATCCAAACTTTGTACTGGACAATGGACAACCTGATGTAGATGGAATTTTGAGAAACAGAGGAAGAATACGAAGAGGCTCTGGACTCACACACCGGTTTGACGGATACATGACCGTAGGTTTGGGAGTTGAGATTTACCTATCTGAAGATATTTTTGACAACTGGATCTTCAGAAACAGGATTTACGAAAAACGATTCCGATTCTGGTAATCGCCCATTTATCGAAACATAAAAACTGAAAAAGACCAAGCAAGTAGCCCTCGCTTGGTCTTTTCATTTAAAGTCTAGGAAAAATTCAGGCTAATCAACTTGCCTTGACACTGAGAATCCCCAAGTCAGATTTGAAAATCAGCGTATCGGTGGTGCCTATCAGATAAGAGGACATGCCTTTACGATCTCCGGAAACCACAGCGAGCAAATCAATGTCCTTAGACTTACAAAACTCGATCATTCCTTGTTCCACGTTTTTATGATTAAAGACATGAGTATGCAAAATCAATTCTTCGTGACCTTTGGAGAATCCTGACATCGCCTCTTCAGACTCGGTGGAGCTTACGAAATTTTCAGGTGTGTTGATGTAGACCAAGTGAACCGAAGCTTTAAATAACTTGGCGATAGGGACAATCTTCGAAAATGCTTTCTTGCAGGACTCATTAAAAATGGATGCAAAAGCAATTTTCCTAAAGGCATTTCCATCCATGGCAGATTTCACCGCCAACACCGGACAAGTTGAATGTCGAAGGACTTTTTGCAGATTGGATCCAATGAATTTTCCATTCGAAAATCCTTTGCCGTAGGCACCTAATACAGCCAAATCAGCATTTGATTTTTCGATCACACGCAAAATCTGTTCGGATGGGACTCCTATTTTTAGTACTACTTCAATAGGGGCTTTTGCAGGAGCTATTTGCTTCAAGTAATCGGGGATTACCGTTTTTGCCTCCTCCATTTGCTCAAGGAGATGGGGATATTTTTGTTTCCCTTCCTCCGGTAGCAAATCCCAATCTAATTCAGAAGGCACTACGGTGACACAGATAATTTTTGCTCCGGATTTGACACTGATCCTTTGGGCTGTCTGTAGTGCAGCCAACGCATATTCCGAAAAATCGAAAGGAACGACGATAGTTTTCATGGGGTAGATCATTTTGGTGTAAGACCAAATTTCCCCTTTGTTACTGGAAAATGATTTGTGAAAAATCAGTACAAAACCTGATAAAAGTTAGTCTAAATCAAATATTTAAAAAACAAATTCCATCTTGACATTGCATCT
>CALRRX020000524.1:0-3047 GCA_943370675.1 Reyranella massiliensis 521
ATCAGTTTTTCATTCGATAGCCTCTGGCTAAGAAGCGGGACGATGCTTCGTCACGTCTTGCGTTGTATTCGATTCCAAAGCCAGTCACCATGCGGTTGGCAAATCCAAAAAGTGCACAGACAAAAACCACATCTTCGTAATGTTTTTCCGTATAGCCCATGCTCAGAAAGGAAAGGATGTCTTCTCGGCTTACCGTGTTGGCTACCACTTTGTCGGCAAGTTCAAAAAGTGGCTTTAATTCTTCAGAAGGCTGATCTACGAGGCTTTTTACTTCTTCACCTCCGATCGCATAGGCTGTTTCCAAATGGCCCAAATGACAAAAAGAACAACCAAATTGCTTGGATACATAAGCACCTAAAAGCTCTCGGGTGAGTGGGCTAAAGGCGCTTTCAGGATGCATCACCTCGTGTGCTAGATTAAGAAATGCATCAAAGATTTGCGGGTTTTTCTTTTCGATTGAGAAAATCCCATACTTCTCGGATTGTTCGAATAGGGTAACTTCTTTCAGTTCCATAAAGATACGTTAGTTATTGAGTTGGATTAATTGCAGCAGATTATCTGTTGCAATCCCATAACTGAACGTGATTCATTTATGTTTTTAAAGAAGAAAAAAAATAGAGGTTATTTTTTCAAAGATCTAATTATCAGCTCAATAAATGAGGAATAAAACTCATCGGTTCCCTTGTTGAGTTGATGCTGAATGATGCTTGACTTTACATCAATAAGCTGGATGACTCCTACAGCCGAGGCCCAAAGGAGAAAGGAAAACTCTGATTCATCGACGTCTTGATGGATGATCCCTTGAGCTTTTCCGGATTGAATGACCGCAATAACGTATTCAGTGATTTTGCGGCTGGCCATCAGGAGATCCTCCGGTTCTTCCAGACCGGCATTTGTCTCGTAAAAAGAGACCAATTGATGGTAAAATGGGTGCTCTTTGTAAAAGTTGAAATAAGCCCAAAGCATTTGTCGGACTTGCTGAATGGCATCGGTAGTGGATGCGCCACTTTCTACAAACTTCTGTAAAAGGATTTCTCGTGATTTGATCGTGAGATGGGCGATAATGTCTTCCTTTTTTGGAAAATACAGGTAGATCGTTCCCACGGCCAAGCCTGCTTTTTTTGCTACTTGGGCGATGCTCAGGTTTTCTAATCCGCTGTTTTGGATAAGTTCTTCTGCACAGTTAAGGATATCCTGTTTTCGGTCTCCTTTAGCTTGGTCGTTTCTTGCTCTTTTCATGATTTTGTCAAGTTGACTCTCAAAATCAAATTCGGATCCGGGCAATTCTTCTTATAAAAATCTAAATCCTTTTCAGCTGCCACTCCGGGATAATCGCCCCAATTTCCATCCAAATCCCACATCAGTTGAAAGTGCAGATGAGGCGGCCAATCCCCGTTTTCCGGGAAAGGGCCCACGTGACAAAGTAAATCCCCTGCTTGGAATTCTTTTCCGACCTGAAGTTTTTCCAAGTCTTTTCTGAAAAGATGTCCGTACAGAGAATACAGTTTTTTACCCTCGAGCTGATGCTCTAAGATGATCGTTGGACCGTAATTTCCAAAGCCTACGTTATCTTGAAAGCTGTGGATTTTTCCTGCATAGGGGGCAAAAATAGGTGTTCCTGCTTCCGACCAGATGTCCACTCCGAGATGGATATTTCGGAAGTCGGCTGATTCTGTTGCAAATACTTCACTTCGACGGTAAATGGCCCGATTCTCCATATATCCTCCGATTCCAAACTTTTTTCCCGCCGCTTTCAACTGAGCAAAGACAAATTGGTCAAACTCGGCGGTATCGCTGAGATTTACAGAATCCAAAGCTTCATTATGGGCAGTGAAATCAAGTTTAAGCGTATTTTCGGCAGTCAGCTTTTCTCCCATGACAGGGAAAAAATCTAATTCATTCCAGTTCATTTGGCTAAAATAGTGGTTTCGATTTCCTCTAACGAAATTGTTTCCCGCAGACCTGCTTGCAGCAGGCAAGTTTTCGCGGAAAACCTTGCAGATTACACAGATCTTCCATTCCCGCTCATCGAACATCGTTTTCCCATCTTCCGTCTTCGGTCTCCCGTCTTCCTACTCAACGGACATCGGTCATCCGACATCATACTAAACTCCCTAATAACCAGACCTCCTCACTCCCCATTCTCCAAACTTCCCACCTTTTCCCTTCCCCCTTCGGATTATTTTTCTAATTTTGCCCCAATTTGGACTTAAGTGAAATTTTCCTCAACCCTCCTCTCTAATGCCTAAAGACAGTAGCATCAAGCACGTCCTCCTCATCGGTTCAGGTCCCATCGTCATCGGTCAAGCTTGTGAATTTGACTATTCCGGCTCCCAGGCTTCCAGATCACTCCGTGAAGAAGGGATCAAAGTCACCTTGATCAATTCCAATCCGGCCACGATCATGACTGACCCTGTGACTGCCGATCACGTGTATTTGCTTCCACTGGAAAAGAAATCCATTCGGAAAATCCTGACAGAGCATCCTGACATCGATGCGGTACTTCCTACCATGGGCGGTCAGACAGCCCTCAACCTAGCCATCGAATGTGAAAAGGCTGGTATTTGGAAAAATTACGGCGTGAAAATGATCGGTGTCGATATTGACGCGATCGATACAGCTGAAAATAGAGAGAAATTTAAGGCCCTCATGGAACAGATCGGAGTAGGTGTCTGCAAAGGTGCCACGGCTACTTCCATGCTTCAGGGAAAAGAAATCGCTCAGGAAATCGGATTTCCATTGATTATCAGAGCATCCTACACCCTTGGTGGTGCAGGAGGGGCTTTTGTAGAAAAGGCAGAAGACTTTGAAAAATACCTTGCAGCGGGTCTTCAGGCATCGCCTGTTCATGAGGTGCTCATCGAGCAAAGCATTTTGGGCTGGAAAGAGTATGAGCTTGAGGTCATGCGTGACAACATCGGGAATATGATCGTGATCTGTTCGATCGAAAACTTTGATCCGATGGGCGTGCATACCGGTGACTCGATCACAGTTGCTCCTGCAATGACACTTCCTGATACGGTCTATCAGCGCATGCGAAACTATGC
>CALRRX020000525.1:0-3040 GCA_943370675.1 Reyranella massiliensis 521
CTCATAATCTACCAATTTCATTTTTACACGATAACCACCATTTATTAATTGCAAACCAAGGCAATTGTTTCTCGAACAATAGGTTAAAACTTCATCATATTTTTCAGTAAGACCAATCCCTCGTTCATAGATCTCATGGCGATTATCCCTCTGGGTGACTTTATCGTCTAATTTTTCCTGATTTACTTTTGCGAGTCGGATTCGGTTTTTTCCTTCTTGAGTCTCGGTAGCTACTGAATCAATTTCAAATTCATCTTCCTCCAAAGCCCTAAATGCGTTCCCATCCCACTTTTTCCCCAATTCGGGAGGGAAATTCAATGCAACCAAAGCCTGATTATTCACTGTTCTGATCAGCGCATTATTCTTTACTTGGAGGGTATATTCTAGTACTTTATTCCAGGATTTACGATCTGTGGATTTTGCGCGCTCTACTACAAATACAATCTCACGCTCAGCATTCAGGTAGCTTGACCTCAATCGATCTCGGTAAAAAAACTTAGAGGATTCGGAATCATTTTCTCCAAAGTAAATGATTTCGTCCACCTCATAAATCCAAAAATTACCCAAAACAAGAGGCTGAAAATCTTTACCATTGTCTACTTGTATCGGCTCGATTTCTTCTTTGCAAGAAAACAAAGCAGTAAAAACAATAATCAGAAGTAAGTGAAGATAGCTCCTCATAGGATGGATGAATGCCTAAAAATACAAGGAATTTCCAGCTAAATCACATCCATAAACTCATTTCCTCAAACCCAAAATTTACTTTTCTCGCAAAAAATGCATGCTTACCTTAGCGCGACCAAACTCGGAAATCGACTATGTCATTAAAAACTTTTGTAAAAATAAATCGAATCACCAACCTCACCGATGCCAGATATTGTGCAGGAATGTATGCAAATGTGATCGGTTTCAGCCTTGAGGATGATTCTCCGAATTTTATCAACCCATCACAATTTGGAGAAATTACAGGCTGGATTTCAGGAATTGAATTTGCCGCTGAGTTTAAAAATGCTTCTTCAGATGAGATTCTAGGCACTTTAGAAAACTATCCGGGAATCTCTTGGGTGGAATCTGAGCGACTTGAATCACTCCTTGATCTAAAAGTGGACGGATTAAATTTGATCTACAAACTTCCCGTTGAAAAACTCGATGACCTTGATGGATTAGCTGAAAAGCTTAAAAATCACTCCCTTACTTTTCACCTAACCTCAAAAGAAGACACGCTTACTTCCGATCATATTGACCTCATTCAATCTCTTTCTTCTTTTGGCAAAGTGATTTTGGGATTTGGAATTTCGGCAGAGAATGTCACCGAACTGAGTGATAATGCCAGTATCAGTGGACTGGCCTTGGATAGCGGCGATGAGATCAAGCCGGGTCTAAGAGACTTTGACTTACTGGCTGACATTCTGGAAGCCTTGGAAATAGAGGATTAAACAAAGAGCCCCGGACTTCGCAGTTCGGGGCTCTTTGTTTATTGTATTTCCATGTTTAACTATCCCACAAATCAGTAAGCTTGTAGGGGCTTTGAGGCCCTGTGAAAAAGCTTCCATCCACAAATCGATGGGCAACACCTATATTGGCCAACTGAGTCAAATCATCCTGATCGAGTATCAAGTCAGCTGCTTTCAAATTATCCTTGATTCTGTCCTTATTGATGGACTTTGGGATAACAGCGATCGACCTCGCAATTGACCAAGCAATCAAAACCTGCCCTACTCCTGCCTGATGCTTTTCGGCGATTTTTTTCACTACTTGATTATCCAACAGCGTAGGATCATCCTTGTGCCGCTCAGCTCTCGAATCCGGCGATCCAAGCGGTGAATATGCGGTGACTAAAACTCCATTTTCTCTGCAAAAATCAACCAAAGCCTGCTGCGGTAAAAATGGCTGAAGTTCAATCTGATTCATTTCCGGCTTATCACCATTCAGCGCCAATACTTCTTTCAATTTGGCTTGATTGAAATTGGAGACGCCAATGTGTTTGGTCAACCCCAAGGCTTTAGCATCCTGCATGGCTTCCCAGGTTTGCGCCAAAGGAACATCCTGATAGGTGTAAAACTCTTCTCTCAACTTAGCAAAACCCACTCCCGGCTTGAAGGCGATTGGCCAGTGGATGAGGTAAAGATCAAGGTAATCCAAGCGCAGGTCGTTCAGTGTTTTTTCCAAAGCAGGCTTCACATCCTCGTGGCGATGGGAGTCATTCCAAAGTTTGGAAGTCACGAAAAGGTCTTTTCTCTTGACCAATCCTTCGGAAATGGCATCATGAATACCTTGGCCTACTTCACGCTCGTTTTGATAGATCGCAGCGCAATCAATATGTCTGTATCCTGCTTCAATTGCCCAAAATACAGCCTGACGCACTTCTCCCGGCTTACTTTTCCAAGTTCCTAAGCCTAAAATCGGTAGTTGGTCTCCGTTTTTGAATGAAAGGGTTTTCATCTGGTAGATTCTTAATAGTGTGGATAAATTTAATTTCCTTAAAGGGTTTTCGAATCAAGAATTTTTCAAAGGGCTGCTTTTTTTTCTAAGTAATTCTTAAATCTATTCATAACCCAAAGGTGCATCTTCGCCTGTGTATTAATGTAAATGAACCACGGCAGTCGGGGCACAAATTCATGGATAGCCGATATGATGTATTTGCTATCTAGCACTTCCCTAAATTCCAACCATCCGTAATCAAATCGCTTTACGAGCCAGCCTCCTGTGATGTAAAAGAGCTGTCTCTGACTATCGCTTCGATCTGGTATTTGGGTCAATTGCAACATGGGTTCTTTTCCCCATAATAAATGAAAACCTAGATCGCCTCTTTGACTTACTTTTCCTCGAATGATAAACCTGAAGAAAATAGGAAGCCAAATCGCATACCGGTTAGCAACCCAAAGCGCAGAATTCTGGCCTTTGTTTGGCATCCGCTGAATGGATCTTACGGTGTTTTTCACCCCTTCGATTCTCATAAAAACGGGCATCTTGGGGCGCTCGGTAGTTTCTAAGGCTACTTTTACCGACTCTTCATAATTGAGGTAATCGATGTTTTTTT
>CALRRX020000526.1:0-3040 GCA_943370675.1 Reyranella massiliensis 521
CATTTGTATAGACATCTAATTCAAAAAGGAGTTGAAAAGTTTGTTCACCTCTCAATTTCATTTCAACTTTTTATCCAGTTCGAGTATGGTATGAAGGAGGACGTTTGTCCCGTTAGCAATGTCTTCTTTGGTGGAAAATTCCTCTGGAGCATGACTGATTCCATTTTTGCTTGGGATAAAAATCATCCCCATTGGAGCAATTCGGGCCATTTCCTGTGCGTCGTGGCCTGCACCACTAGGGAGGCTTTTGGTCGAAAACCCCATTTTTTCAGCCTGACTTTTGATGATTTCGCGGATCATTGGATCAGCCAGTGCAGGTTTACTCGCCACTTCGATGTGTTTGATGTCCAATTCGACTCCTGCTTCTGCCGCCAATTGTTTGGCTCTTCGCTCCAAATCGGCATAGATTTTCCAAATCTTTTCTGAAGAAAGGTCTCGGACTTCCACGTTCAATTTGACTTCTCCCGGAATGACATTGCCTGCGCCTGGGAAAGCTTGGATTTTCCCAACTGTACCAACTTGACGGCCTTCGTAGCTGGTTACGATTTCATTTACTGCCAATACAAATTTTGAGGCAGGCAGCATGGGGTCTTTTCTCAGGTTCATGGGTGTAGTACCTGCGTGATTGGCTTTCCCTTTAAAAGTAAACTCCCACCATTCGATGGCTACAATGCCTTCTACTACGCCGATATCCAATTTCTCATTGTAGAGATTTCCACCCTGCTCAATGTGCAGTTCGAGAAAAGCCGCAACATCTCCCGGACTTCTTTTCATTTCGCTTATTCTACTTGGATCTCCTCCCAAAAGCTTAATTCCCTCTGCTTGGGATACTCCCGCATTACTTACCACTTGTAATGCTTGCTGATTCAATGCGCCGACAATGGCACGGCTTCCGACGACTCCGCCTTCTTCATTGGTGAAAATGATTACCTCCAGAGGATGGTCAGTTATTACTCCATTTTCTGATAAGGTTTGGACTACTTCAATCGCACCCAATGAGCCAACAGGCCCATCATAATCACCGCCATTTGGTACTTCGTCGATGTGTGATCCAAAGGAAATAGGCTTCAGAGATGGGTTTTTTCCGGCCTTTTTCCCAATTAAGTTTCCTGCAAAGTCAACCGATACTTCAAGACCGGCCTTTTCCATCAGATCCTTGATAAACTTTCTTGCCTCCACGTCATGGGAGGAGTAGGCGACACGGTCAGATCCTCCGGCAGCATTTTTCCCATAGGTGGATAGTTGGATGAGACTTTTGTGTAGCCGATCTCCATTGACAAAGAGTTCTTGGGAAAAGGAGGTGAGACTAGTGAAAAGAAAACAAGTTAAAACCAGATATTTTTTCATTACGAAGGGGGCTTAGCGGGCTTTTAAGCATGAAAAAAGTCCCTCTTTTCGGAAGGACTTTTAGTGAAGTTAGTGGTTATTATTTCAGCCAAGCTAGCTTGACCTCATCGGGGGCTTTCATACGATCAGCTACTCGCATGTAGCGCTCGGATAGTTTAGCAAGGTAATCTTGTGCTTTTGCAGCAGCAGCATCCAATCCTGTCAACGTCTCTACTTTCCAAAGATTCACCAAGTGGTCAATGATTCTTGCATAATCCCAACTTGTGTAAATGCCGACTTTTTGAGTGATTTCAGAAAACTGTGTGAAAAGAGAGGGGTTTGAGCCTCCTTCACCCATCAAAACTGCCGGCATCACGATTTGCTTTCGCATCAATTTCTCAAAAGCCAATAGTGCACCATTTGGGTCAATCTCAAAAATTCTTGACATAAAAGATTTGTAGGCTTTTTCGTGTCTCGCTTCATCACCTGCGATTTGCTTGCATATTCTTCCCAAAATTGAATCTCCGGCTATATCTGCGAGTTTGCCAGTATTGACGTGAGATATTTTCGTAGCTCTCTCCTGAAAAGAAGTATAAACAATTGCCTGGTAAGGATCTCCTCCCGAATTGGGATCAAATCCATTCGTGAGCAGTCGATGAATAGTCCGCTCTACCGCGTTCATATCGACTCTGCCAGTCATGTACAGATACTTATTTAGCAAATCACCGTGTCGGTTTTCTTCGGCTGTCCAGGACTTGGACCATCTCACCCAACCACCCTTAGAAAGTAGATTGCGTTCAGGGTTCACGCCTTCCAACATGTTGAAGTAAGTTTGATAACTAGGCAATGCCTCTTCGGTGATCATATTGCCTATTAAAGAGGTCAATACGGTGTCTGGAATCCCTTCAGCTCTTTTTTGCAGTTGCTTGATTTCTTCATGAATATTGGGATCTCCAAAATCGGGAAGAAAGTCAGAGGGCTGCCAACATTTATCCGGGTCCACCAGAATAGTATCGACAGCATCAGCTACTAAGTCATCCAGTTGTGAGATGACCTCGATATTCTTTTCTAATTCGTAATTAATTTCGCCTGATTTCATGCGGGTACTGGTTAATCCAGGGAAAATGCCACTGGACAGTTTTGTGTTTACTATGTGGAAAGGTAAGGACAAATCTGTGTATTAGGTTCAGAAATATTCTAATCTCACATTTTGATTCCACGAATGGCGCTTTTTTCAGGTATAAAAAAACCTCCCGAAGGAGGTTTAAAAAGCGCCAAATTAATAGTCAAGCTTGTAGGCTGCCACTTTATTTTTGAAGAAGGTAGGCACATACACGATTTTATCTGCCGCATTGTAGCCGATATCAGCAGTGTTAGACTCTGCTGATTTGGTGTCAAGCATTAGTGTTTGGGTAGAATCGTTGGCAAACCAAACTTCTCCAATCCATCTAGAAGCAACAAAATTTCCATCGCCCAAAATCACCAATCCGTCGCCGCCTGTTACTTGAGCGTTTAGGACAGTGGTGGTTCCATCAGTATTCCATTTTTTCAAACCTGATGCATCAAGGCCATAGATAGTCCCGTCAGAGGCCACTGCTATTCCATTGAGGCTTTCATTTCCTTCAGAAATAGTTGAAATCGCATTGTTGGCAAAGGCATGCACTTTACCAGTATTCATATCGGTGAAGTAAACTGTGCCGTTGTGAGCAGCTAC
>CALRRX020000527.1:0-3036 GCA_943370675.1 Reyranella massiliensis 521
AAAAGGCGCCGTAATCGACCCGATCATTCAGGGACTTTTTTCGCCTTTGGAGTCCTTGCCGGATGCCTTGGGCGTGGCTGGTATGTTTATCAGTCAAGCACTCATCCATATTCCCGTGCCTAGCACTTCAGGCCAGGCAGTCTTGACCATGCCTCTGACGGCACCGCTGATGGATTTGATGCAGATCAACAGGCAGGTGGCGGTTTTAGCTTACCAATATCCCGCAGCCCTGATGGATATGATCACGCCTACCAATGGTGGAATGATGGCGATCATTGCTGCATCTGGCATTAGCTTTAAGGATTGGATTTCCTACATTTGGAAGAGTTGGCTTTTCTTAATCACGTTTGCCTTGGGCGTTACCCTAATCGGCATGCTGTGGTTTGGATAAGTCCGATTACCAACCCATTTCACCTATGCATATCAACGATCACAACCCCCTGCTGCCCTATCAGCCTGCCGCTGACCGATACGATCAGATGAAGTACCGCTTTTGCGGAAAAAGTGGCCTCCAACTACCCGAAATCAGCCTTGGCCTTTGGCACAACTTTGGTCACAATGCGGACCTAACCCTAGGCAGAAAAATCCTCAGAAGAGCGTTTGACCTTGGGATTTGTCATTTTGACCTTGCCAATAATTACGGTCCTCCCTTTGGCTCTGCTGAAGAAAACTTCGGAAGAATCTTGCAAAAGGACTTTTTACCCTACCGAGACGAACTCTTGATTTCCTCCAAAGCCGGCTGGGATATGTGGCCGGGACCTTACGGCAACTTTGGCTCAAAAAAATACCTCATCGCCAGCTGCGACCAAAGCTTGAAGCGAATGGGCCTCGACTACGTGGACATTTTCTATCACCACCGACCTGATCCACATACGCCTTTGGAAGAAACGATGGGAGCCTTGGCTCAACTGCATCGACAAGGCAAAGCGCTCTACGTGGGCATCTCACAATATTCTGCCGAAGACACCGTAAAAGCTTACCAAATCCTGAAAGAAATGGGGGTACCGTTGCTGATTCATCAGCCTCGCTACAGCATGATGGATCGTTGGGTCGAAAATGGCTTGATGGATGTCTTGGGAGAAAAAGGAATCGGAAGCATCGCCTTCTCACCTTTGGAACAAGGCATGCTAACCGACAAATACCTCAAAGGAATCCCGGCTGACTCCCGTGCTGCAAAAGACGGCAGATACCTGAAAGCGGAACAAATCGCACCGGAGAAATTGGCAAAAATCGATGCCCTCAACCAAATCGCGCTCCAAAGAGGTCAAACCCTCGCTCAAATGGCGATCGCTTGGCTGCTGAAAGATCCTCGAATCACCTCCGTTCTGATTGGTGTTTCCAAACCTGAACAACTCGACGACAACGTGGCTGCGGTGAAAAACAGTCAATTCAGCGCAGCCGAACTAGCAGCTATCGAATCGATTTTAAAAGCCTAATGGCAAGACCGATTTCTACCCGAAGTGCCCTGATTTTGATCGTGATCGCTCAATTTCTGGGCACTTCGCTTTGGTTTGCAGGCAATGCTGCAGCCCCTGAGTTGGAAGTGCTCTTGGGACAAAATGACCTCGTCCCAATCATTACCACCCTGGTGCAATTGGGGTTTGTGGTCGGCACGTTTGGGTATGCCTTCTTTTCCATCCCTGATCGCTATTCTCCTTCAGACGTATTTTTCTTCAGCGCGGTACTTGCCGCTGCTGCCAATCTAGCTTTGCTTCTCCTTCCTTTAGAAGTCGAGCTGGTTTTGGGAAGTAGATTTCTGACTGGGTTCTTCTTGGCTGGCATTTATCCTGTTGGGATGAAAATCGCTTCCGATTATGTGGAAAAAAGCTTGGGTTCGGCCCTTGGTTTTCTGGTTGGGGCATTGGTTTTGGGCACCGCCTTCCCATTTCTCCTGAAAGCTTTTGAACTTTCCATTTCATGGAAAATGCTTCTCTTGGTGACTTCAGGATTAGCCATCGGAAGTGGGGCATTGGTTGGCTTTGGGATTCCTGACGGACGTTTTCGAAAAATAAACCCCAAGCTTGACCTTAGGCTACTCCCCTCTTTTGCCAAAAACAAGGCCCTCAAAAGTGCCGCTGGAGGCTATTTTGGACACATGTGGGAACTCTACACCTTTTGGGCTTTTCTTCCTGCTTTGATTTTCTTTTTGTCTGAGGGAAAAATCGAAGGTACCACCCAAGCTGCATGGACCTTCGGAATCATCGCTTCGGGTGGAGTTTCTTGCGCGGTCGGAGGTCTTATTTCCCTGAAAAAAGGAAGTGAAAAAGTAGCCCTAATCAGCCTCTTGAGTTCAGGCATCTGCGGGTTGATCTTGCTGATTTCTCCCCAACTTCCTGCAACTATGATTTTACCATTTTTGCTGATTTGGGGCATTTTGGTGACGGCAGATTCTCCTCAGTTTTCCACCTTGGTGGCACAAAGTGTAAAACCCGAGCACCGCGGCACTGCCTTGACCCTAGTCAATTGCCTGGGATTTGGGCTGACGATTGCGAGCATTCAAGTAGCTAGATTCCTTTCCGAGTTTTTGGAAACCAAGATTTACCTTGGCTTATTGGCAATTGGACCACTTTTGGGAATGTTAGTCTATGTTTATTTTAGAAAATTCAAGCAAAAAAATGAACACTCAGCCTAAGGCTGGGAGTTGAATTGAAACCTCTTTTTCAAAATCAAAGTAATCTCTATCCAAGATGCCGATCAAAGTAATTGCCTTCGATGCCGATGATACCCTGTGGGTGAATGAACCGTTTTTTCGCGAAGCGGAGGAAAAATTCGCAGGCCTCCTGGAGGACTTTATGCCTCAGCATGCGATCATGAAGGAACTTTACAAGACCGAAATCGCTAACCTCAGGCTCTATGGCTATGGAATCAAGGGATTTATGCTTTCCATGATCGAGACGGCCTTGCGCATCTCAGATCACAAAATGCCGATTACCGTGATTGACAAAATCCTACGAATCGGTCAGGAAATGCTTGAAAAACCTGTCGAGCTACTGCCCGGTGTCGAAGAGGTCTTGAAGTCTCTAAATGGGGACTACC
>CALRRX020000528.1:0-3036 GCA_943370675.1 Reyranella massiliensis 521
AAGAAGTTAAGATTAGGAGAGGATTTATAAATTGAAAACCAACCCAAACTTTTCCCATCGGGAAAAGAAATTCTTAATTCTCTTAATTTCCTTAATGGTTAAAAAATCTCCATTTTGAGATACATTTTTTGGATCCTATGAAATACAACTCTAAATCATCCGTGACCAAGCTGTCCTATTTGGTAACTGGCTGTGCCATAACTGTTCATAAAGCCCTTGGGCCCGGTCTTTTGGAGAGTGTCTATGAAAAATGTCTTTGTTTCGAGTTAGAAAAGAAAGGATTAGAAGTACTTCACCAAATTCCAATCACAATCAATTACGAGGGCAATTTGATCGACTCAGAATTGAAATTGGATCTACTAGTGGAAAACACGATCATCGTGGAGCTAAAAACTGTGCAAGAACTTTTGCCTGTCCATTCAGCTCAATTGATGAGCTACATGAAACTCCTAAAAAAGCCTCAAGGGTTACTATTCAATTTTTATTCAGACAATATCACCAAGTCGATGAGACCATTTGTTAACGAGTATTTTGATAGACTACCCTTCGAATAAATTTAAACTGATTTAATTCGTCTCCCTTTAAATTGATTCCAAACTACTTCGAAATGAATATTATCAATCTAAGATTCCTCATTTACCTTTTACCCGTTTGTTTGGCATCCTGCACTTCCCCACAAGTCGAGAACAAGGAAGAACCCAAGCTTTCAGGCAACCCCATTTTCGAAGGATGGTATGCCGATCCTGAGGGGATTGTGTTTGGAGATGAATACTGGATTTATCCGACGTTTTCAGCGGCATTTGAGGATCAATTGCACTTTGATGCTTTTTCATCCAAGGATTTGGTGTCTTGGAAAAAGCACGAGCGTATCTTGGATAACACCGCCATCACTTGGGCCCGTCAGGCCATGTGGGCGCCTGCTGCCATCGAAAAAGACGGGAAATATTACCTCTTTTTCGCAGCGAATGACCCGCTTACCCCAGAGCGTCCCGGCTACGATCCCAACAATGACATCAATCACTTCGGCGGAATCGGAGTAGCCGTGGCGGATTCACCTGCAGGACCATTCAAAGATTTACTCGGAAAACCACTGCTTTCTGACTTTCACAATGGTGCTCAGCCCATCGATCAATTTGTATTTAAGGATACCGATGGCACGCATTACTTTTTCTATGGAGGATGGGGACATTGCAATATTGGTAAGCTAAATGCCGACTTTACTGGCTTCGAACCTTGGGAAGACGGGCAGCTTTTCCACGAAATTACCCCTGAGGGCTATGTTGAGGGCCCTTTTATGTTTTTGCGAAATGGAGTTTACTACCTCATGTGGTCTGAGGGAGGCTGGACAAACGACTCCTATAAAGTAGCCTATGCTATGTCGGACAAACCGACTGGTCCCTATCGAAGAATAGGAACTATCCTTGAAGCCAATCCGGAAGTAGCCACTGGTGCAGGACACAATTCCGTGATCCAAAAGCCGGGAACCGATGAGTGGTACATGGTCTATCATCGCCGTCCGATTCCCAATGAAGGCCGTGACCATCGGGTGACTTGTATCGATGTGATGGAGTTTAACGAAGATGGCACCATCAAACCGATCAAAATGACTTTTGAGGGAGTAAAGGCTAATACGGTGAAGTAGAAAATTAGACAAACCCTTTTTCGTCTTTGAAGACTATCTGAAGGCTTTTGAGAATTGATTGGAGGAAAGTAAAATAAGAATCCTGCTATTTTATCTTTAGATCATAAAGTATAATAAAAAGGGGTCAAAAATTTCTACGGTTAATGAAAAACGCCTCTGAGAATTCCCAGAGGCGTATTCTATTCTTGGAGAAAAAGAGTTTCTCGACTCTAAAATCAAAACTTCACCACCGCTTCCACTTTTTGTCCGGACCGTTCGATCACCACTTTGGTAGAGTCACCTTTTTGGAAAGCACTTAAAGCTCGCATGTAACTCATCATGTCATACACAGTGGAGTCTCCAAGTTGCACGACTACATCTCCTTTTTGCAAGCCGGCAGCTTGAGCAGGTTTGCCTTCAGAAACGCCATCTACGCGCATGCCTTTTCCATCGAACATATAGTCTGGCACCACGCCCATCGACACGGTGAATCGCGGAGAATCGCTGGAGTCTTTGGTTTTGGTAAAGGCAAGTTTGGGTTCGGAGTCCAATGAAGTCACTACTCGGGAAATGTATCGGACGACTTTCACCAAACCCTCGTAGTTGATTTTCTCTGAGTCATCGCTTGGCTTGTGGTAGTCTTCATGTTGCCCGGTGAAAAAGTGCAATACCGGCAAATCTTGCAAGTAAAATGAGGTGTGATCAGAAGGACCAACACCTGATTCGGAGGTCACAAGCTTCAGACTATCGGCGTTGATTTGGTCAAATACAGGGACAAAGCTTGGGCTGGTACCTACACCATTGATGGCCAAAGATTTTTCCTCATTCAGCCTTCCCACCATGTCCATATTGATCATGTAATTGACTGTTTTGAGATCGATGGTTGGGTTCTTGACAAAATAATTGGAGCCCCAAAGGCCGTTTTCTTCACCTGAAAAAGCAATAAACAGCACGTTGTTTTTCAACTCCTCGTATTTCAGAATTTCTGCCAAAGCCAACAGCGCCGCCGTGCCAGAAGCATTGTCGTCCGCACCGTTATGGATAGCAGAATCCCCCCGATGAAGAGAGCCCTGTCCGCCCATGCCCAAGTGGTCAAAGTGTGCTCCGATGACGATGGTTTTGTCTGCTTTTTTATCCAAAAAGGCGACCACATTTCGTCCTGTGATGCCATCTCCGTCAGTTCCGACGACTGCTTCTTCATGAGGATTACTCGGTTTGGACACAGTAAAAGGCTGGAAAAACCCTTCTGTTCCCTTGGGTTGTAAACCGAGTTTTTCAAACTCTTTGGCTAAGTATTCCGCAGCTTTTTGCTCTCCTTCGGTTCCTATGGCTCTTCCCCCCAAATCGTCTGCTGCCAAGAAAACCACATCTTCCTCAAGAGAGGCCAAAAGTTTTTCATCCGTAGGCGGTCCATC
>CALRRX020000529.1:0-3035 GCA_943370675.1 Reyranella massiliensis 521
CTGATTCGACCAAAAAAGGAACCTCATCCATTTCCATCTTTTTCCCTTTAGTAAAAGATTGAAGCGGGTAGAAAATGCCGGTATAGCTGGCAGAGCTATAACCTAAAATCTCCAGAGGCATCGCCCCGGACGTATGCACCAAAATACTTTCCTCGGGCAAAATCACTTGATCGGCCAATTCAGAAATAGCGGAGTCTTTCACCGCCAAAATAAAAATCTGTGCTTTGCTTTCGGAGAAATCCAAATCACCCTTAGGCTCAGCACTATAAACTCGTTCAGTGATTTCCCGAGCTTTTTCTAAATCACGTGCATAAACTTCAGTAATCTCATGGCCAGCATCTTCTAGAGCCGGGGCTAAGTGCCAAGCCACATTTCCTGCACCCAAAATTGCGATTTTGAACTTCATAAGGGGAATTAAACCATTTTTTAAAGAAAAAGAAAAAGCCATTTTCTTCACAGAAAATGGCTTTCCAATTATGTTCTAATTTAAGGATTATACGTGAAGAGCACGGTTATCCGTAGCTGCCAAGCACGCTTCTTTGAATGCTTCTGTGTAGGTAGGGTGTGCATGGGACATTCTTGCAATATCCTCTGCAGAAGCACGGAATTCCATAGCTACCACTGCCTCTGCAATCATATCTGCAGTTCGTGGACCGATCATATGCACTCCCAAAATTTCATCCGTTTCAGCGTCTGCCAATACTTTCACCATACCATCTGTATCCATGGAAGCACGAGCACGGCCAGAGGCCAGGAACGGGAACTTACCCGCCTTGTATTTTCTACCTTGCTCTTTTAGCTGCTCTTCGGTATAACCTACCGCGGCCACCTCAGGCCAAGTATACACTACTCCTGGAATGAGCAAGTAATTGATATGAGGCTTTTGTCCGGCTATGGTTTCGGCTACAAATACACCTTCTTCTTCAGCTTTATGTGCTAGCATGGCACCTTTCACCACGTCACCAATTGCGTAAATGTGGGGAACAGAAGTTTGAAGGTGGTCATTTACTTCGATTTGACCTCTTTCGGTGATTTTCACTCCAGCAGCCTCAGCATTCAGACCATCGGTATACGGCTTACGACCGATAGAAACCAAAACATAGTCTCCTTTGATTTCCACAACCTCGCCTTTGCCGTTGTCAGCCTTCACGACTACTTCTTCACCAAGATTTTCGACCGCGGTTACCTTATGCTTGAGGTAGAAGTCAAAACCGATTTTCTTGAGCGACTTTTGAAGCTCCTTACCCATGGCTTTATCCATGGTGGGAATGATAGAATCCATAAATTCAACCACAGAAACCTTAGCCCCGAGACGACCATATACTGATCCCAACTCCATCCCGATCACGCCACCACCGATCACGATGAGGTGCTTCGGGATCTCTTTCATTTTAAGAGCTTCAGTAGAAGTGATTACTCTTTGCTTATCCAACTTGATAAAAGGCAAAGAGGCAGGTTTGGAACCAGTAGCGATGATGATATTCTTACCCTGAATTTCAGAGGTGGAACCATCTTCCTTGCTCACTTTAACTGTATTTGAATTGACAAAAGAACCCAAACCGTGATGAACATCGATTTTGTTCTTTTTCATCAAAAACTGAATACCGTCCACGTTTTGCTTGACCACATCGTCTTTTCGGGAAATCATTTGAGGTAAATCCACCTTAAGATCGCTCAGATTGATTCCATGGGTTTTAAAAGTATGAGCCGCATTGTGATAGTGCTCAGAAGAATCCAAAAGTGCTTTGGATGGAATACATCCCACATTGAGACAAGTACCTCCGAGAGTGGAATATTTTTCTACGATAGCGGTTTTCATTCCAAGCTGTGCGGCACGAATAGCTGCCACATACCCACCTGGACCAGAACCGATTACTATGACGTCGTACATGATTTTTAGATTTTAGAAGCTAGACACAAGACAAAAGACTTGGCCTAAATTTGTTAAAAAAGGGACCAGTTCTACCCAGCCCCTCGTAAATCGTATTTCGTAAATCGTACTTATTTAGACTCCAAACAATAGTCTAGTAGGATCTTCAAGTAATTGCTTCACTCTAACCAAGAAACTAACGGACTCTCTTCCATCAATAATTCTGTGATCATAGGAAAGGGCGATGTACATCATTGGACGGATAACGACTTGTCCATTTTCGGCAATTGGGCGCTCCACGATATTATGCATACCTAGGATAGCAGACTGAGGTGCATTGATGATTGGCGTAGACATCATAGATCCGAATACCCCACCATTGGTGATGGTAAAGGTACCCCCAGTCATCTCTTCAATCGAAAGCTTATTGTCTCTTGCCTTTCCTGCCAATCTCACGATTTCCTTTTCTATTTGATCAAAAGACATAGACTCAGCATTTCGGATCACCGGAACGACCAAGCCTTTTGGAGCTGAAACAGCCACAGAAATATCACAGAAATCATTAAACACGATTTCATTTCCATCAATCATTGCATTGACTGCAGGCCATTCTTTCAAAGCCACACAAACCGCCTTGGTAAAGAAGGACATAAAGCCCAATCCTACACCGTGCTTTTCTTTAAATTGATCTTTGAATTTGGATCTTAGATCCATGATTGGCTTCATGTTCACTTCATTGAAGGTAGTGAGCATGGCTGTTTCATTTTTCACAGCAACCAATCGTCGGGAAACTGTCTTTCGCAAAGAAGACATCTTTTCTCTTCTCACATTTCTGGAGCCAGGTATAATAGCAGCGGCAGCAGGTTCAACTGCTTTCGCAGCTACTGTAGCAGGGGCTGGAGCTGGTTTTTGAGCACTCATAGCGTCTTCTTTTGTTATTCTACCATCTTTTCCGGATCCGGAAACGGCGGTAGCGGGGATTCCTTTTTCTGCTAAAATTTTTGAGGCGGCAGGAGAAGCATGTCCTGATGCATAGGTTGCGCTGGAAGGCGCAGATGCGGCGGCAGGTGCAGAAACCGGTGCTGGAGCTGATGCAGGTGCGGCGCCACCTTCGGTCACTTCAATTCTGCAGATCAGTCCACCTATTTCCAACACATCGCCTTCT
>CALRRX020000530.1:0-3025 GCA_943370675.1 Reyranella massiliensis 521
AGCCAAGATTTCGTAGCCTGAAAGTCCGCCAAGTGTGATTTCTTTAACGTATTCCAAGGATGCCACTGCGATTGGGGTTTGGTTGATCCGATCGATCGCAAACTGCCTTCGGTCTGCAGGTTGGGAATCTGAAAATGCCTTTCCTGCGACCAGATTGGTTTTATCTGGAGAGGCAGTGGGAACTTGACCATCCACCGTAAAAAGGACTGTGGTACCCATAGATCTGCCAAATTTCAATTTGGTGCCACTAACCTCAACTCTAAAATCCAATGCAGCCATGGGATCGAGGGATTGCTCGGGATCATACACGACAGCAAGCAGCGATTCCTCGATAGCCTTACCGATGGTTTCTTGATTTTCAGGAAAAGCCGCATTGAGCATCACGGACTCCTCAGCTGTACCCAGAATTAGAATCCGCTTACCAAACTGCACCCCTTGGACTTGCTGGTATCCGATCACCCACACGGCAGGCAGACCATTGATGGTTAGGGATTCTATTTGAGTAGCAATTACTCCCTGAGCGGCTAGATTTTCTTTGGTGATGGCACTTTGAAGCTGCGCAGTGGGTCCTGGAATACTAAGCACCATGATGCTGGATTGCGTGTCTGTCTGTTGGAGTCCAAGGAAATTTTCTCCTTTGGTAAATCCCACCGGCGCGACCAAGCTTACTTTGGTACCGGAAATTGGCTGATGCTTGGAACTGAGTGTGGTTTGAAGGGATTTTTGGCCAAGCGCAGGAAACACAAAAAAGTAAAACAGCAGTACAGGAAGCGTGAATTTCATGAAAGTAAACTTTGATTTTAGGAGGATTTTCGAAGTTACTTTTCAAAAAAGATAAAACAAGTAATCAGGGAGAAAATCGATTAAAACTGTAATGACTTCAACCTTTCTGACAATCTCCGCCAAATTTTACCGCCCCTCTTGTTTTCCATCTTTGGAAGCCATTACCTTTGGGCATCATCAAGAATCAGAATAGCTGATACCAACCGAGTCAAACACCACGGTGGTCCATCGATGAGGGTCATTGCAGACCAAAAATGTTTACCTGCACTCCCCCGCTTTTTCTTGGTGATAACACTTGTTTAACCCTAAACGCATGTTATCATGAACTGCTTCACCACACCTCAGCGCCTGCTGATTCATTTCAAAGAAGGCGAGCCAAAGTCGATTTCTGCTCTGGAAATCATGGCCTATCTCCAAACCATTCCAGTTGGAGAATGGCTCAAACCCGAGTCGGAAATACTGCTTTTTTCCTTTATCCATCGCCAACTCACCACGCAGCTGGACCTCAGCGGAGTGACGCCTTACGTGGCGCTTCAGTTTGATCCGGAGGCAAAGTTTACCGGAGCTAGTCTGAGTTTGGGAGCCAAGGAGACTGATTTCAGCATCAAAGTAGCGTGCCGTCATGTCTTGATTCTGCCATTTGATCGGGAGTTTCCGATTGATCAAGTGACTCATTTTGAATGGGACCAAAGTGGAAAAAGTGAGGCAGAGCTCTTTTGGGAAAGCTTTCGCAGAATGCCCTTCAGCCCATCTCCGTCTGGCGGATTTATTCGAAGAGGATAAAAAAAGCGCGATCAAAAAGTAAATCAGACCTGTCAGATTTTGAAAACCTGCCAGGTCTGAATCAACTCTAACCAATTAAAAACATGAACTTACAAACTTTCACTACTGCCCTTGACGCGCTGTCAAACCAAGAACTAATCGACCGATTCAATCAGGAAGTAGGTAACTCGGGTTGGACCGGAAGCCGAGGTGCTTTTCTGGTTGCCTTGAGTCGTCAGTTTACCAAGCGGGGAATTGATTTTTCCCTGATTGGGGATGGCTTTTCGCTTTCCTTGAAAAACAACATTCAATTGGACGGCAAGGTCATTTTGGTGTCAAAAACTTGAGCAAATAGGAAAATTGGCTTATTTAAGCTCTTTTGGGCACAAAGCTTCCGTCTTCAGATTCTGAGTAAATATTCAGTATCTTGACCTCCTACCCAAACTTGACCATGAGCCAACTGGATTTGCTTTACCGCTACATGCATGCCCGGACAGGGATTACCAAAGCAGAATTTGAAGCCCTATCGGTTTATTTTCAGCCTTTTGCCTGCAAAGCCAATCAGTACCTGCTCCGAGAAGGTGAAGCATGCCAGTACAATTACTTTGTCACCAAAGGGAGCTTCCGCATGTTTCAGGTGAATTCTGAGGGTCAGGAACTCACGCGGTATTTTGCTTTTGAAAATAAGTTTGGCACCAACCTCACGAGCCTGATCGAAGGGACGCGATCGATCGAAAACCTACAGGCGATCGAACCTTTGGAAGGATTGATGATCACTAAAGCGGATTTTTTCCGATTGGTTGAAATCAGTCCCGACATCAATCGGATCTACCGAAATATCTTGGAAAATGCCTACATCACCTCTCAAAAACGGATCTATGACCTGCAGGGAATGGCTGCGTTGGATCGACTAAAATGGCTAATGGAGCAGTATCCCATGATTTTGACAAGGATCCCCAGTAGGATGATTGCTTCTTATTTGGGGATCACTCCTTATACCTTAAGTAGACTTAAATCCCAACTGTAATCAGAAAGTCTTGCTTTAGAGCAAGTTTCAAGAGCAATGACTAGTGTAATTTTGGGGCTCTATCTCCCAATCCAATGAGCCCAAGCTTTAAGAAACACACCTCCGCTTTCCTATTCCTGATTTTTGGACTAACCATCTTACTTCCCCAGCTGTCGCTGGCGCAGGGACCACCTGCCCCTCCAACTCCTGTCGAGTTGATGTTTGGTCACGAGCGTTTGGATTTTCAGCTTGTTTACAAAAGGAATTTTACCCCAGAGAGCAAATTCAGCCTTTTGGCCATTGCTGTATTTTCAGAAAACTACGCCAAGGAAAAGCGCATCGGCGATTCAATGGTGATTCCTTTTCAGGTGAATTACGCTTTGGGTAAATCCGGCATTTCTCTGGCAGCAGGTGCAGAAGCCAATTCTGTAGCAGGATTCGGAACCACTATGGGTGTGACCCACGGCTATGCCT
>CALRRX020000531.1:0-3024 GCA_943370675.1 Reyranella massiliensis 521
ACATATTTCATGGGTTTGATCCATGAAGGATCCTCGATTTTGGAGGGTTCGTTGAGGTTGTAAGTAATACGTGAAGCCAAAATAGCGGCCGCATTCTTGCCGGCGATGATCGTTCTCCAAGGTGTTTGGGCTGGTGTGTAAAGGTATCCTTTGTCCCCAATGGCATCCGGAGTAAGATGAGAGGTAAACACCATCTTCTGATCATCCAACTCCAAGTGCATGGCGGGATAATCAATCAAAGCGGCCTCGTGCAAATTGATGTAAAGCCCATCCGCTGACTTCATCATCAATGATGTTTGAACTCCAGTATCTGAAAAAGGTGTTTGTGAGGCATTTGGCGTGATGGCGGATTTCATCAACCCACGAATCTCGCTGAGTTTGGACTCCATGTAATCGTACTCTTGGGTATCGTAATCACCCGGAACCCAAAAGGCTTTATGGTCACCCGTCATGGCAAATTGGGTCTTTTCCTCCTTGATCACGAAATAGCCCATCTTTTCCTGAAGCGGAAACTCGTATCTGAAACCCAATCCCTCATCGAAAGCCCGGAATCGGATGATCATTTTCCGACCGGTCTTTTCCTGAGTCAGTTCGACCATCAGTTCGTTGTAGTGATTTCGAATTTGGCTTTCCTCGCCCCACACAGGAGTCCAAGTTTCGTCGAAAGAGGTGGTTTCTGTCTTGGTAATCTGAAATCCGTCGAGGAGATCGATGTCATCATTTTTCAGATCAAAGCCCAAAGAGCTCGGCAAAATCACAGGGCTACTTCCTAGATTGACCTTATAGGTGGGCTCGCCTTTTTTGCTCAGGCTAAACTCCATGGTGAGCTGCTTGGAAGGTGACTCCAGCACTTGTGCCATAACTTTTCCCCACCCGAGGAAAAGCAGCAAGATTAACACACTGATTCTATTCATACTAGATAAGACGGGCTTGGAAAGAAAGCTCTCCATACCCCGATGGTGAAGGATAAATAATTACTTAGATTTATTCGGTTTCAAATCTAGGACGTATGATGACCCCAAAAAACTATTTCTCAAGATTCTCAGCACTCTCTGTGGCATTTTGCCTTGCGGCAGTTTCCTGCCAATCGCCTTCTTCTACCGAGGAAGTCGAGGCAGTTGATTTCAAAACCCCCAATTTCCGATTGGTACCCACAGACACTTTTCATTTCAACAACTTTGTAGACTGCAACATGGCTGAAGCTTGGGTTGGAGATACCCTCCGGATTTTTCCAGGTAAGTATGGAGAAGACCCGGTTTGGGGATATGCGAAAGATTTGAAGTTTGCCTCAGGCGCCAATGCGGATGAGGTATTCAGCACTCCTGCGGAAAAGTACATCGCTCCCACCCTTCCCAAAAATGCACCGATAGGTCAGCCCGGTCTTCATGGTGCAGTATGGTTTGAAACAGTATATCAGGACTCCAGAGACGCATCTGGGCGAACCCTTTATGCGATTTATCACAACGAAAACTACCCTGAAACCCTTCCTTACAATCCTCAAACAGGCGAAGGCTATATCGATCAAAACTGGCCGCTCGGCCTAACCGAACGGATCACTCCCGCAGCCGTACCTCGAATCGGCGTAATGAAATCCACCGACGGGGGTTGGAATTGGGAAAACAAAGGACTTTTTCTGGAAGACAAGCAGCCCCGAATGATCCTGAAGCCACACAACATCTCCAAAACCTTTGCCGGTGGAGTGGGTGACCCAAGTGCCGTAGCAGTGGATGACTATCTCTACCTTTTTTATGGAGAATACGGCTACCCAGGTGAGTACAATCCGGAAACCTATTCTCCTGAAACCGAAGCCTCAGGCCAATGCATCAGCGTGGCCAGGATCAAAATCAGCGACCTGGAGAATCCTCAAGGCAAAGCCAAGCGATGGGATGGGAAAGGCTTTAACGCCGACTGGGATGGTATCGGAGCGCCGATCTCCTCACTGCAGATCTCCAAAGAAAATGGCGGAGGACCTGCATCCTCCCCTCAGGGTGGATTTCACTGGGGCCCATCGGTCAGCTGGAATACCTACCTCGAATGCTGGGTGATGCTCATGGGCCATGTCGAAGGTCAATCTTGGGTGGGAGACAAAATCTACATCTCCTTCAATCCCCACCGAGACTTGGGTGTGGGGACCAACTCCCAAGCATGGACTGCACCCAAACTTCTGGTCCAAAAACCTGGACATGTGATCTGGTATCCTTCTCTTCAGCCGCTAAACACTCCGGAGGATATTGCAGCCAAAAACACCAGTCTCAAACTCGGAAAAAAAGCCAGATTGTTTTTCAAATACTCTGACTTGGGCAAATACATGTCTGAGTACATCGTCGAATTTGAAAAATAAATTGTCCTGAATCCCCTTTTAATCCATAATCAATAACCCAAACTAATCGCCTTTATGAAAAAACAACAGTTCCGGAATTCCTCCTTTGGGATTCTTGTCGCCTTAGGGCTTCTTTTTACTTTTTCCTGCAAAAACTCACCCGAAACAGCACCTGCTGAAACAAGGTCTGCCACCATTTTAAAAGATTATGTTCACGCGCCTGACAGTACCTTTCGCTACGAAATCGTCCACTCAGTACCGGGAGAGCAGTACGACTACCATGTATTGAAAATGTATTCCCAGCATTGGCTAAGTCCTGATGTTATGGACAAGACCGAGTGGTGGCACTGGGTCTCTTTGGTCGTTCCAAAGGAAACTCCTTTCGAGACCGGCATGCTGTGGATCAGTGGCGGCAATACCAATTCCAGCTTACCAGAAAGCCCTAATGACCTGATCTTGGCAGCGGCTACCCGCACCAATTCAGTAGTCGCGCAAATCCACAATGTGCCATTTCAGCCCATCACTTTTGCCAATGATACCTTTGGAGAGCGGTATGAGGACGAGATCATTTCCTATGGTTGGAGAAAATTCCTTGAAGGCGGAGCTAAAGATGAGGACGCCATCTGGCTGGCACGACTCCCGATGACCAAAGCCGCCAAACTCGCGATGGATGCCGTGACCGACGTGGTCAAAAAACAATACAG
>CALRRX020000532.1:0-3018 GCA_943370675.1 Reyranella massiliensis 521
AAAGCGATGAACCGCGCTTTTGGACAAGATCCAGTTCAAATCCGGATTTCAGGCGGATCAATCCCGATTTCACCTTTTGTAGATGCACTGGGGATTCCTGCCGTCACCATTCCTACCGTCAATGCAGACAACAACCAACACAGCCCCAATGAAAACCTCCGCCTCGGCAATTACAAAGAAGGGATCATGACCATCATGAGTGTGCTGAGTGAGAAGATGTATTAAAGTCAGGGGGTTAGGAAGTATGGGAGTTAGGAAGTTATGATTGACGATTTACGAAAGGACAGGAATCCACTGGTTCAAGACTTAGTCTTGGACCGCATTTTAACCCTACTTACCCCGCTGGTTCAAGTCTTGATATATCTGTCAGAAAAGCAGGCGTGGACTTTATAAATTGCAATCTTCTGACTGCTCGTATAAATCAACAAAGACAAATTCATTTTCAGATACCAACTTGAACTAATCTAAAAAGGGAGTGGGGACACTCCCTTGGGCGAACAGGTTTAGAGTTCCAAAAAACCGCCACTTCATCCTAGCCCATCGTCATTCGTTAATCGTAAATCGAAAAATCCCCCTTCATTCCTCACTCCCTGCGTACAGCACCAATTTCAGCGTACCATAGTCATATTTCCCTTGGAAATGCTCGAAGTAAGCCTTAAGTGAATCCAGCTTTTCATCTACGTGACGGATTTCCCGAATGCTTTCCTCTGCCACCAAGTCTTCCAATGGAATGGTTCCCAACTTTACTCCATGCGCGAGGTGCCCCATAATGGTGGAAACCGCATATCCACGTTCTTCGGCGATCTGTTCGGGAGTTTTTCCCTCTTGAAAAAGTCGGATACTCCACGCCTTGGTATCTTCTTTTTTCTCTTTAGGCTCTTTGGTTTCTTTGGATTTTTTACGACCTGTTTTGTTTTTAGAAGTTGCCTTTTCGGGGACCTCTTTTCGGATTTTTTCTACCAAGTTGATACGAACCTGCTTTACTCTTAAATCTATGGAGTCCAACTTTTCTGCCACTTCTCCTTTGAGAATAGCCTGGAGTAGGTTACTACTTTTAGCGATTGCGGTGTATTTCCGGAGCAATTCGATTTCGAGTTCTTCGATACCGTTTTGATAGGTTTTGATCCGAGCAAAGTCTTCGATTCTAAGCTGATGCCGAAGGAGGATTTCCAATACCTTGATCAGCAACTCTAGGTAGTAAGTCGTGCCTTTTTCTACCCGATCGAGGAGCTTTTCTTGATTTTTGGTTTGAATAAGTAGTTGAAGCTGCTGGCGAAACTTGCGGGTGTTTTCTTGTTCGTTACTCAAAATCCCAAATATCTCGGGTAGATCTTTTCGCAGATCCTCCTCTTCAAACTCCAAAGTAGTCTCCTGTTCCTTATCAAACTGAGTGAGCGAGGAGAGCAAACTCTCAAATTCGAAGGTAGAGTCAACGAGTTGACTGAGGTAAATCTGCTGATTCTGGTGCAACAGTTCCGTGAGATTCTGAGTCTCGGATTTTCCTTGCGTGAATTCCACCACTTTGGCATCCGAGTAGATCACATCCGTCTGTACTCGGGTACGCAGCACCAAGCCCTCTAAGCTCCTCAACCGGCTGAGCGCTACATAAACTTGACCCGGCGCAAAGGCTTGACCGACATCAACAATCGCACGATCAAAGGTAAGTCCTTGGCTTTTGTGGACCGTGACTGCCCAGGCCAGCTTGATTGGAAACTGGGAAAAAGTCCCGATGACTTCCTCTTCCAATTCTTTGGTATCTGGGTTGACCCGGTACTTTTTATTTTCCCAAAGCTCCTTTTTGAGTGTGTATTCCTCCCGGGAGTCGTCCATTTCCACCACTACCTGATCTGAGGTAAGTTCAATCACTGTCGCCAGCTTGCCATTGAAATAGGAAGACAAGCCCGAAGAGTCATTTTTGATAAACATCACCCGCGCACCGACTTTGAGTTCGATGGACTCAGGCAAGGGGTATAGATTCTCTGGAAACTCCCGTTCAATATCGGCATCATAAAAAAATGAGGGTGAATCCAGACTTCGAAGCTCGCGGAGGTTGAGTTCATCTGCTTTGTAATTGTGCGTGGTGAGTGTGATGCAAGGCGGCAAATCCTTGATTTCGTCCAGCGTCTTGTAATGCTGATTGAGAACGCGGACGTCTTCGGGAGTGGAGCGATTATCTCGAAGATTATTGAGAATTCGGATGAAGGTCTCGTCCTGCTGACGGAAAATTTTATCTAATTCCAGATATACCAAACCGGAATTTTGAAGTGCCTTTGCCTCAAAAAAGTGCATGGATTTGTAAAATCGACTCAATACACTCCATTCATCGTCCTTTACCACGGGCGGAAGCTGGTACAGATCACCGATAAATAAGACCTGAATCCCACCGAAGGGGATCTTATAATTGCGCTTCACGCTGCGCATGCGGTAATCTATCGCATCGAGAATATCCGCACGCAGCATACTTACTTCGTCGATGACGAGCAGGTCAATGGACTTGAGGACATTTCGGCGAAACTGATTAAGCGGATGTCGTCGGGCGAGGGTTTGTTGAGTAAAAAAACCATTTCGGTCAGTATAATTTCCTTCGGGCTCCCTTACAGGAAGAAAAGAACCAAAAGGCAACAAAAACTGCGAATGGATGGTGACCCCTTTGGCATTGAGCGCGGCGATGCCAGTGGGTGCCAAAATCACAAATCGCTTGTGCGTGCGTTGGGCGAGTGCTCGGAGAAAAGTCGTCTTTCCTGTCCCTGCCTTCCCTGTCAAAAAAATCGGAGCGCCGGTATTGTTCACAAAACGTGCCGCCAGCTCCAGTCGGTCAGTGGATGTGTTCATACAACTAAATTACTTTTTTCAGGATTGATTTGTATGCTTGGATCAAAAAAGGAATCGGATTTTTTGTCAGGATTGGAAGTTTGGGCAAATTCAGCTCGAAAACCATACTCACTCATGTACATCCACCGCCTAAATCAGTGGGAAAATGAACCCGAAGTCATTGATTTTATCCAAAAGAACGCCTTC
>CALRRX020000533.1:0-3013 GCA_943370675.1 Reyranella massiliensis 521
GGATGCACTTCGGGCCATTGGGGCGGACATTCATTACTTGAACAAAGAAGGTTTCCCTCCTCTTGCCATTCACGGACTTCCCAAGCAGGCCACCGACAAGGTGAAAATCCGCGGGGATGTCTCCAGTCAATACATCTCAGCCATGCTGATGATTGCGCCGATTTTGCCCATGGGCTTGGAAATCGAACTGGAAGGAAAAGTGGGAAGCCGAACCTACATCGAGATGACCCTGGAATTGATGGCACAATTCGGCATTCAATACACCTGGGAAGAAAATAAAATCCATGTGGCTCATCAATCCTATCGTCCTACACGCTTTGCCGTGGAAAGCGATTGGTCCGGAGCGAGCTATTGGTTTAGCCTCTTAGCCTGCGCGGATTCGGGAGTGCTTTTTTTGGAAGGCTTGAAGGAAAACAGCCTTCAGGGTGACTCTGCCATCGTGGAGATCATGGATCACTTGGGCGTAAAATCGACCTTCCAAAACGGAGGCGTGCTTCTCGAAAAGCAAGCCGTGAAAGGCCTGAAAAACTGGGACTTCACCCATTGCCCTGACCTTGCGCAGACCGTGGCTGTAACTTGTGCGATCTTGGGACAAAATGCCGTTTTCACCGGATTGGAAAGCCTGAGAATCAAAGAAACCGATCGGATTTTTGCCCTGCAGCAGGAATTGGCCAAGTTTAACGCTGTGCTAAAGGAAATACAACCCGAGGTTTTCCAAGTCATTCCATCGGTCACCATGCCCCGTCAGGTTCAAATACACACCTATGACGACCACCGCATGGCCATGGCTTTTATGCCACTTTTGACCAAAACAGATGTGCTGATTGAGGAGCCTGAGGTGGTCAACAAATCATACCCAAGCTTCTGGAAACATGTGGCTTTGACAGGAGTAGAATCACAAACCCTGAGCGAAGCATGAGCCTGAAAATCGCCATACAGGGAGTTCCCGGCTCTTTCCACCATCAAGTGGCTTTGAAAAACTTCGGCTTGGATGCGGAGATTTTGGCTTTCAATACCTTCGAACCAGTTGCCAAATCCGTTGCTCTGGGTCAAGCTGATTTTGGCGTGATGGCCATCGAAAACTCTATCGCTGGTGCCATTTTACCCAATTACGACCTGATCGATCGATACGAGTTGTTCATCCGTGACGAATATTACCTGCCCATTGCCCATCAACTGATGGCCTTGCCGGGACAAACTATCGAGGAAATTACAGAAGTCCGCTCCCATCCCATGGCTCTGCTTCAGTGCAAGGCCTTTTTGGCCAAACATCCGCATATCCAGCAATTTGACGATGTGGACACGGCCTCAGTCGCCAAGCGGATTTCGGAGGAAAAACTCACCGGACTTGCCGCCATCGCCAGCGAGATTGCCGCGGAGATTTACGGATTGGAGATTTTGGCCCGAGACATTCAGACAGTGAAGGACAACTTCACGCGTTTTATCATTTTACAAAAGGAAAAAGTCCAGAATCAGACCCTTCCAAATAAAGCTTCCTTCAAAATCACCATTCGAAACGAAGCCGGAGGCTTGGCAAAGTTGCTCACAATGTTGTCTGAAAAAGGATTGAATCTGAGCAAAATCCAGTCGATTCCTGTCATAGAAAAGCCTTGGGAGTATGCCTTTTTCATCGATGCCGAATTTGGGGATTACGGACAGTTTAGAGAAGCAATGGAATTGGTTGTCAAAGAGTTTGGTGACTTGAAAATTTTTGGAGAATACAGCAGCAGAAAAGGATGAAGGGATTTGCAAATAGAATCAACAGTGTCGAGGAGTATTACTTTTCGGCCAAACTCCGAGAAGTCAACCAACTGATCGCAGAAGGAAAACCTGTGATCAATTTGGGGATTGGTTCGCCCGATCTCGCTCCCGATCGCAGTGTGATTGAAGCGCTAAAAGGCACGGCCGAAAACGGTCAGGCACATGGCTACCAAAGCTATCAGGGAATCCCCGAGTTGCGAATTGCTATGGCCTCTTTCTACCATCGGGAGTTTGGGGTGGAGTTGGTTCCCAACAAAGAAATCCTGCCCTTGATGGGATCCAAAGAGGGCATCATGCACATCAGCATGGCTTTTCTCAATCCCGGTGACCAAGTGCTGATCCCAGATCCTGGCTATCCGACCTATACTTCGGTGACACGATTACTTGAAGCTGAGCCAATTTCCTATTCCTTGGATCTGGAGAAAAAGGGCAGGCCTAATCTTGAGCAACTAGAAAAACAAGACCTGAGCCGGGTGAAACTCATGTGGATCAACTATCCACACATGCCTACCGGTGCTTCAGGTTCGTTGGAAATCCTGACTGAACTGGTTGCTTTTGCCCAAAAGCATGACATCCTCCTCGTCAACGACAATCCCTACAGCCACATCCTGAATCCGCAACCCCTGAGCGTGTTGAGCATTCCCGGAGGTAAAGACGTAGCCCTAGAACTCAACTCGCTCAGTAAAACCTTCAACATGCCAGGCTGGAGAGTGGGCATGCTCTGCGGTCGGGAAGACTTAGTCGAGGCGGTGCTCAAAGTGAAATCCAACATGGATTCTGGCATGTTTCTCGGACTTCAGAAGGGTGCAATTGCTGCGCTTTCCTTAGGCAAAAACTGGTTTACGGACCAAAACGAAATCTACACCAACCGCCGAAAGCTCGTCTGGAAACTCGCAGATCAGCTTGGACTCAGCTACGACACCAAATCCACCGGACTGTTTGTTTGGTGTATGGTTCAGGGAGAAAAATCCCCCGAGGAGCTGGTCGATTGGCTGCTTTATGAAAAAAACATCTTCATCACTCCGGGAAAAATCTTCGGCGCAGGAGGAAACGAGTACGTGCGTTTTTCTCTCTGCATGCCCGAATTCAAAATCCTGGAGGCAATAAACCGTATCAAACCTTAACCCTGCTATGCGAAAAATACACATCATCGGACTTGGACTTTTGGGAGGTTCCTTTGGACTGGGAGCGAGACAAAAATTCCCCGAAATCACCATCACAGGCCACGATTCCAATCCTCAAAACCTGAAAG
>CALRRX020000534.1:0-3003 GCA_943370675.1 Reyranella massiliensis 521
GCTTACATTTTTTGAATCAGCCAGAAGAAGTCGTAGTGCTTGCTGTTCCCTATTTGTTGATTATTACAGCTTCCTTGATTCCATTGATGGTTTTTCAGACGTTCAAGCAGTTAGCTGAGGGGCTTTCACAGACGAGGCAAGCGATGTACATCACCATTTTCGCCAACTTGGTGAATGTCTTTTTGAACTGGCTGTTGATCTGGGGAATCTGGGGTTTTCCCGAATTGGGCTTAAATGGTGCTGGATGGGCAACCTTGATTTCTAGGGTGTTGATGATGGTCATGATGGGAGGGTATATTTTGTATTCTAAGCGTTACAAGATTTTCAATCTTCGTCTGGCCATTGTAAAAGCCAGTTTTCCTATGGTTAGCAGAATTTTGAAAATCGGTATTCCGACCGGATTCCAGTTTATTTTTGAAGTTTCTGCTTTCAGTACCGCTGCGATCATGATGGGCTGGATCGGAGTTAATGCTTTGGCAGGGCATCAAATTGCTTTGAATTTGGCATCGATCAGTTACATGATGGCCACAGGCTTGTCAACTGCAGGGATGATTCGAGTAAGTAATCAGATTGGAAAAGGAAACCTGAAAGGGATGCGTGAAGCTGGAATGGTCGTTTTTGGGATGGTTATTGCCTTTATGTTTGTTTGCGCGGTGTTGTTCTTTGCGTTTCGATTTTTCCTTCCTACCCTTTATATCGACGATCCAGAAGTAATTGCGCTATCTGCTTCACTTTTGATTATCGCAGGATTTTTCCAATTGTCTGACGGAGTTCAAGTGGTAGGACTTGGCGTACTTCGAGGCTTGGAAGATGTTAAAGTACCCACTCTGGTGACCTTGATGGCTTATTGGGTGATTGGACTACCATTAGGTTATGTGCTGGCCTTTGAATTTGGCTGGGCAGAAAAGGGTGTCTGGATTGGGTTATTGATTGGCTTGACTATTACAGCGGTGATGCTTTTTTACCGATTCCATCAGCTGAGCAAAAAGAAAATCAGTCAGCAATCCATTCAAATCACCCAAGATTAAATTCCAAAGAAAGTTCATCTGGAATTGCATGTGAAGAACTATCTTGGTTTCAAATCAATCTGAAATCCATGAAACGACTTCTACTCGCTTTTTGCTTTGCCATTCTCTTCTCCCCATCCTTCGCTCAGGAACCGGCTGTCCTTTCGGTAAGAAAACAAGCCGAAGTAATTGACTCTTGGCTTGAGGATAGGATGCAAAATCTTTTGCCGACGCTGATGACTGAAACAGGCATTGACATGTGGATCGTGATGTCAAGGGAATACAATGAAGATCCTGTCATCCGCACACTTTTACCAGCCACTTGGCATGCCGCACGTCGCAGGACTATTTTGGTCATGTATCAGCCCAGCCCAAATGCCAAAATAGAAGCCTTTGCAGTAGCTCGATACGATGTGGGTAAATCCTTCAAAAAAGCCTGGAATCCTGAAGCTCAACCTGATCAATGGAAAGCGCTCATAGAAATCATCCAAGCTAAAAATCCAAAGAAAATTGGACTAAACTACGCCAAAGACTTTGGCCATGCCGATGGTTTGACTCATTTTGATTACGAGGAGTTTATGAAAAACCTTCCTCAGGCACATAAGGCAAAAGTCGTTTCGGCTCAAACTCTTGCCGTAAGATGGTTGGAAACACGAACTGAAGCTGAAATGGCATCCTATAAGCATATTCAGGAATTGGCCCATTACATCATTGCCGAGGGACTTTCGGATCGAGTAATTACCCCAGGAGTGACGACTACAGAGGATGTGGTTTGGTTTTACAGAGAAAAAATCGAGGAAATGAAACTCGATACGTGGTTTCATCCTACAGTGGATATTCAAAGACCCGATCCAGGTTCTCAGGAGGCTTCCCGTTCTTTTGCCGTAAGGCCAAGTGAAGAAGTGATCATGCCCGGAGATTTATTGCATATCGATTTTGGAATCACTTATCTCAGACTTAATACCGATACCCAGGAATTGGCCTATGTGTTGAAGCCAGGAGAAACTGATGTGCCAAAGTACCTCCAAGACGCTTTGGCTGTGGGCAATCGCCTTCAGGATATCCTAACCTCCAATTATGTGACAGGAAGAACAGGGAATGAAATCCTGAGAGCCTCCCGTCAACAAATGGAGAAAGAAGGAATCCGTGGAAGCATTTACACTCACCCACTAGGTTTCTATGGACACTCTGCCGGTCCGACCATCGGCATGTGGGATAATCAAGGGGATACTCCGGGAGCAGGTGACTTTCCACTCCATGCCAACACAGGTTATGCGATTGAACTCAACGCCGTAGTCTTTGTCAAAGAGTGGAACAAGGACGTAAGAGTCATGCTGGAGGAAGGAGCTTTCTTCGACGGTAAAAAAGTGACCTACTATAACGGACGACAAAAATCAATTCTTGCCATTCCCCGAGTGAGCAATTACTTGGGTTATTGATGGTGAGCGTGGTAGCTTTTTCGATCTCGTTTGGTGAAAATCAGGATTAAAAAGCCCAAGAAAGCAACTCCACCTGAAGACAAAAATACCAAGCGGAAGTTCTCAGGATTGTTCGCATAAAGCCAGCCTGAGATTACAGCACCTACCCCAATTCCGCTTTCCAAGAAAATATACATGGTAGCCAAGGCCCTTCCTCGAAATCTGTCGAGGGAGCGGTCTACTACCCAGGCTGTGGTAGTTGGACTGTACATGCCTACCGCTGCTCCAAAAAGCACTCCCGAGCCTAACAACACCGCTTTGCTTTCTGCAAAAGCCACTGCACACATGGCTAGTACCATCATCGCACTTGCCACACGCATCACAGCTACACGACCATGTCGGTCTGAAGTCCGGCCTGCTAGCAAGCGGATTCCTAAGGAAGAAAGTGTGAATACTGCGAAAAACAGCCCTTTGTTTTTGATGCCCAAATGAGCCGAAAGATCCGGAACTAGGGTCAATACCACTCCAAAAGAGAACACGGAAAGGAATAGAATTATCGAAGGCAAAAGCACTCTTTT
>CALRRX020000535.1:0-3002 GCA_943370675.1 Reyranella massiliensis 521
ACCCTCATATCCTTCCGGATTTGCAATCCGATTTAACCACCTATCCTACCTCAGAAGCCCAAACGTCGAGTTCCGAAGTCAAACAGTTCAATTCGGAAGTCAGTCAGTCCACCTTTTTGGCAAACTAGTTCGCTCCCGAGGTCAGTCAGTTCACCTTTTTGTGGAACTAGTTCGCTTCCAAGGTCAGTGAATTCACCTTTTTGATGAACTAGTTCGCTTCCAAGGCCAGTGAGTTCACCTTTTTGATGAACTAGTTCGGTTCCGAAGTGGAGAGGGGTACTTCGGAAGTACCCCTCCCCACTTGCCAAGTACCCCCTCCCACTTCATTGGTCCAACGTTTGAGCAAAATGGTCCAACGTTCGAGCAAAAAGGTCCGACTTTCGAGCAAAAAGGGCCAACGTTGCACCTCTGAGCTCCAAACTCCGAGTAAAAAGGTCCAAGCTTCGGCCAAAAAGATCCAACGTTCCGCCTCCGAGGTCCAAACGCCGAGCTAAAAGGTCCAACGTTCGAGCAAAATGGTCCATCGTTCCACCTCCAAGGTCCAAACGAGGAGCTAAAAGGTCCGTCGATTCACGTTTAAGCTACGAACTCGGAGCAAAAAGAGCCATCTTTTGAGTAAAGAGACCCTTACAGTTTAGGTTAATCCTGGGTGGGATTGTTACTTCATCTCTACCCATTTTACCGATTTGCAAATAGAATTCCCTAACTATGCTTCAAACCTATTTGTGAAATGGCATCCCAAGGAACTCTTCGAACCTGCAAAAAGGGCCACTCCTATTCCAAATCGACAGACTGCCCGACTTGTCCTGTTTGTGAAAGGGAAAAATCTCCGAAAGCAGAATTTTTGGCTACACTCAGCGCTCCGGCGAGAAGAGCCTTTGAGCAGGCTGGCATTTTGACCCTGGAAAAGGTAAGTAACTATACTGAAAAAGAAATACTTGCCCTCCATGGTGTGGGTCCCTCAGCAATTCCTAACTTGAAAGAAGCATTGGAAAAGGCAGGTCTTCGATTCAAGCAAACATAAAGCAACCACCTCTGTCAGATCCGAATGCGCATTACTCTCCCCAAGCATTAAACAAACTGAGTTATGACAAAAGAACAAGTTGTTTGGATCACAGGAGCTTCCTCCGGTATAGGCAAGGCAATGGCTGCTGAATGGGCAAAATTGGGCCATAAAGTTGCCCTCTCCGCCAGACGGAAAGAACTGTTGGACAAGGTCGCCGAGGAGATTCGAAGCTCAGGAGGACAAGCATTGGCTGTTCCCTGTGACATCCTGGAAGAGGATTCCATTTCCCATGCAGTCCAAGAGGTTATTGCGACTTGGGGCCAATTAGATGTGGTAGTGGCCAATGCCGGGTTTGGCGTTTTTGGAAGTATTGAAAAGCTAACCGCTAAAGATTGGAACAGACAGTTACAAGGCAATGTCACTGGCCTGGCCTTGACCGTAAAATATGCCCTGCCCCACTTGATGAAAACCAATGGGCGCATAGGTTTGGTCGGTAGTGTGGGGGCATTTCTCCCAAGTCCCAATCTAGGTGCCTATGGAGCTTCTAAAGCGGCTGTACACTCTATTGGTCAAACCCTGCAAGTGGAATTGATGGGCACCGGCGTGAGTTGTACCACGATGCATCCGGGATTTGTAGTTTCGGAGATTGCGCGGGTGGACAATGAGGGAGTGTGGCATCCAGACCGCCCAGATCCACGACCTGCCAACTTTATATGGCCTACAGATAAAGCGGCGAAAGTCATGGTAAAGGCTATTTTGAAGCGGAAGCGGACCTATGTTTTTACCGGTCATGGTAAAGTATTCGTTTGGCTTCAACGATGGTTTCCCGGATTGATGCGGCAAATCATTTCAAAAAGTCCCAAACCAGACGCTTGAAAGAATAGCTCAAGAAAAGTATTCTCTCTCAATCCCCGCTTAGGCATACAGCATTTGGATTTGAGAAGAGAAAAAAAGGCCGTTTTTCGATTTTGAAGATCCTATGAATAACTTCAATCCATACAGAAAATGATATTCATCGCTTACAAACTCTCAAAACAAGCTGCGCTACTCCTACTATTTACATGCACTTTTTTCAATTCTCAATTTGCGCAAGCTCAAGGAATGGAAGGATCTGAAAAAAGCGGTTTTGGACTCCACGCAGGACTAAACAGTGGCATGCTCAGCGGTGGTGGCGGACCAAGCTTTTCCCTGCACTATGCCGCCCGACAAGACAAAGTCATCCAACTGGAATCTCAACTTTTCTTTGACTCCCATTCCGGCAAGACTTTCTTAAGTGGATTTGAACAAAAAAATGCCGGTTTGGGGCTCACAGCAGGCATTAGGGTGAATTTTCTCCCAGAGAAAAACTGGAACCCATCCCTATTTCTTATGCCCGGCCTGATGTACAGCTCGGAGACCATTTCCAGACCGGCCGACCCAACCCAAAAAGGGATATCAGGTGCTATCAGCGTGGGTGTTTCCAACCTTTTTCACCAAAAACACATGCTCAGCGTCGGCATCAACGAAGGAGCACACATTTCCTCAACCTTCTTGAAATACGGGTATTGGTTTTAGAGCCTTTCCAAAAATCACCAGAATAATCAGCCAATTACCGAGCTTGGATACCCATAATTTTCATAAAAAGAATTCATGAAAGATTAGTTTAGAATGCCTTAGACCACCCGCATTCACCAAATATATTTGCGGTCAATTCACCCTTTGACCCAAATCTAACACACATGCAAACTCTAAAAATCGCTCTTGACTGGACACCTAACGTCAACCATATTGGACTTTTTGTAGCGAAGGAACTCGGATTTGACAGCGCACAAGGCTTTCAGCTGGAGCTGCTCAATCCGCTGGAAGACCACTATCAAGTGACACCTGGCAAGAAGCTGGAACTCGATCAAGCGGATTTTTCCATCGCCCCGTTTGAGACCGTGATCAGCCTCAATAACAAAGCAAATCTGGTAGATGCCGTGGCTGTTTATGCCATTCTGCAAAAGGATCTGAGCTG